>NZ_VTDU01000011.1:0-96132 GCF_035615615.1 Acinetobacter sp. MD2(2019)
AAACAATTGATTGGTAAGTTTTTCACTGTGGGTATTGAAGGAAATAATTGTCGATTGAGGCATCGCATCAGGCGAGGATTTAGGAGAAGCTGTAACTTCTCCAAAAAGCTTGAGAATCATTTCAAAGCGTTTGATTTAGTGTTCTTTTATATCAACAATGGATCCGTCTAATGCCAGCATACTTTTTGAAACACCACCGAATAATTAAATGGTTTTAACGAGTTGTATAAATTAGCAAAGTTGAATACGTAGTACATTCGGTAGCCTTTCACTGTTGTTATGTAAAAATTATTTTTTATAGCTTGAATTTAATTTTCATCAGATGGCGAATCTATCAAATAAAAAAGGACTCAAGTTGAGTCCTTTTTTTATTTTTTGAAAATTAATGATTTTCTGATGCGTGGTTAATGGTGTATTTAGGGATTTCCACTTCTAAATCTTCATCGGTAATGACGACTTGGCAAGATAGACGTGAGTCAGGTTCTAAGCCCCAAGCACGATCGAGTAAATCTGCTTCAACATCATTCATTTCCGTTAAGCTGTCAAAGCCTTTACGTACCACAACATGGCATGTTGTACACGCAGCAGACATATCGCAGGCGTGTTCAATTTTAATCCCATTTTTCAATAGGCTTTCGCATAAATTCGCATCTGCATCTACATTAAACTCTGCACCTTCTGGGCAAATTTGTGCATGAGGAAGAACTTTAATACGTGGCATTCATCTTTACCTATTCAGAAGTTGAGTTTGACCAATCGTCTAATTTGGTGCCTTTGAGCGCATGATCAATGTGACGATTCATGCGTATTGCTGCAAAGGCATCGCTATAGATTTTAAGCTGTTCTACAGCCTGTTCGATGGCTTTAATATCTTGTGTTTCAAGCTGTGCTTGCAGGGCTGTTCGTGCATTTTCGAGTGCATCCAGTTGAGATGCCTCTAATAAGTGTTGATCAGCTTTTAATGCTTGCTCGAGTGCTTCAAGTTCGCGTTGAGCTTCAACTTTGGTTTCTTGCAAATGACGCAATTCTTTGTCTTGAGCGGCATATTCGAAACCTTCAAGGAGCAAACGTTGCATATCTTGATCGGCTAAACCATAAGATGGCTTAATATCAATACGCGCCTCAACGCCCGATGTGGTTTCTTTGGCTGAAACTGCCAAAAGACCGTCTGCATCGACTTGGAAGGTCACTTCAATGCGAGCTTGACCAGCAGTCATGGGTGGGATGCCGTGCAATACAAAGCGGCCTAAAGATCGGCAATGTTCGACTAAATCTCGTTCGCCTTGAACCACATGAATGAGCATGGCGGTTTGGCCATCTTGATAAGTGGTAAATTCTTGGCGGCGAGCCACAGGAATAGCAGTATTTCGCGAAATTAAGCGCTCGACCAATCCGCCCATGGTTTCTAAACCTAGCGAGAGTGGGGTCACATCAAGCAATAAAGAGCCATCTTTGATATTGCCAATCAATTGATCTGCGGTAATTGCAGCACCAATGGCAACCACTTCATCTGGGTTAATTGAACACAGCGGTGTTTGTTCAAAGAAGCGCGCAACTGCTTGTTGTACTGCATACGAGCGTGTAGAACCACCCACAAGTACAACATTATGAATATCTGTCAGTTCAAGCTTAGCATCACGAATCACACGTTTGCATACGCTAATGCTGTGGTCTAATGCCACTTGAATAATGCGCTCGAAGGTTGGGCGATCGAGTGCTAATTGATGGTTCGGTAGTTCTAGTTCTACCGATGCTGCATCGGACAACTGTTCTTTTGCACGGCGTGCAGCAACCATAAAGTGTGCATATTCAATATCGCTGAGTGTATCTATATTCAGCTGTTGTTTTGCCCATTTTACAATTAAGCGATCTAAGTCATCACCACCTAGTGCGGTATGTCCGCCTGTTGCGAGAACTTCAAATACGCCTTTGGAAAAACGTAAAATTGAAACATCGAATGTGCCACCACCTAAATCATAAATGACATAGTTACGATCGGTAGTGAGGGTGCTTTCTTGATCTAAACCGTAAGCCACGGCCGCAGCGGTAGGTTCATTTAGTAAGCGTAAAACATTTAAACCTGCCAGTTGTGCCGCATCACGCGTTGCTTGGCGCTGTGCTTCATCGAAATATGCAGGGACGGTAATGACTGCGCCATTAATCGGTTGTTCAATACTTTTTTCAGCACGGATTTTTAATTGTTTTAAAATATCTGCAGAAATTTCAACAGGTGTTTTTGCACCAGCATGGGTTTGAAATGCTGGCATTTCATTCGCTTCACCAACCAATTCATATGGATGCTGAAATTTTATATCTGCTTGTGAGCGACCCATGAAGCGCTTTACAGAAACAATCGTATTTTTAGGGTCTTGGGTAATAAACGGTTTGGCTTCTTCGCCATAGCTGAGCGGTGCGCCATAATAAACAATAGACGGCAGCAATACGCGACCTTGTTCATCTGGTAAAACTTTGGCTTGGCCTGAACGCATCGTTGCAACTAAAGAGTGCGTTGTTCCTAAGTCAATCCCAATCGCAATGCGATGTTCATGCGGAGCACTAGATTGACCTGGTTCAGCGATTTGCAAGAGCGCCATTAATAAAATCCTTGAAAAAGTAAAACTTAAAATTCATCGTCTAAATCAAAATGATCATCATCCAATAATCGATCTTCTGCTTTTTCGATGTCATTCATGACACGTTGGAAAAATTTTAATTTTCGCACCGTATCGCGTGCTTCAGACCAATCTTCGGCATCATAATCAATTTTGAATTCGCGGACTAATCCTGAAATCCATTGTTCAACTTCAGTTTTGAGACCTTTTAATTGATCTTCAGTACTTGCTTCATCAAGTTGTTCGCGAATTTCTAAGGCAGACTGTAAAAATTCAAAATCATGAATAGATTGTTCTAAACCTTGATCTTGTTTTTTTAGCGACAACAGATAGGCAGCACGACTGTCGACCAGTGATAGCGTTTTATAGGCTTGATTAATTTCACTAGATTGAATGAGTGCCTGAGCTTTATCTTGTGCTTTATCTGGATGATATTGTTGCTGCAGTTTTAAAAACTCTGATTTTAACGCAGTTAAATCAATATCAAGCGCAGTTGTTAAATTAAACAACTCAAAATGATTCATGGGGAGTTTTCCGCAAGCGATAAATGTTAATAAAACAGTGGATTATACACTGTTTTATTAAACGGAAGGAGGGTGAGTGGATTAGACGGTAAAAGACTCGCCACAGCCACATTCACCTTTTTGATTTGGATTGTTGAATTCAAAGCCTTCATTCAGCCCATTTTTCACATAATCCATCTCTAAACCATCAAGATAAACCAAGCTTTTCGGGTCAACAAAAACTTTCACGCCAAAATGTTCAAACATTTCATCGTGTGAATCGGCTTCATCTACAAATTCAAGTACGTATGCTAAACCAGAACACCCTGAAGTTTTCACCCCAATGCGGATTCCTTCACCTTTACCACGATTAAGTAGGTAATTGCGAATATGAGTCGCTGCATTTTCAGTTAAATTAATCATGAAAACTCCATTAATTCAGATTAAACATCTGCTTCTTGCTTGTGGCGATAATCTTCAATTGCGGCTTTAATTGCATCTTCAGCCAGAACAGAGCAGTGTACTTTTACTGGTGGTAGTGCAAGTTCATTGGCAATATCGATGTTCTTAATCGCTTGTGCTTGGTCAAGAGTTTTACCTTTTAACCATTCTGTAACTAGCGAGCTTGATGCGATTGCAGAACCACAACCATAAGTTTTAAAGCGAGCTTCTTCGATAACACCTTGATCATCGACCTGAATTTGCAAGCGCATTACGTCACCACATGCAGGTGCACCGACCATGCCTGTACCAACATTGGCTGAATTTTTGTCTAAAACACCTACGTTACGAGGGTTTTCATAATGATCGATAACTTTTTCGCTGTATGCCATGTTACTTCTCCGAACCTAGGGTACTAACCTGAGTATCAATATTTATATGAGGGTGAAAACATTAATCTCAATAGATTAATGTTCTGCCCATTCAACGGTTGAAAGATCAATCCCTTCTTTATACATATCCCAAAGTGGAGAAAGTTCACGAAGTTTTTCTACAGCAGATTTGGTTACTGCAATGACGTGATCAATTTCTTCTTCAGTCGTGTATTTACCAAAACTGAAACGAATCGAGCTGTGTGCTAATTCGTCAGAAAGACCCAATGCACGTAATACATAAGAAGGTTCTAATGTTGCAGATGTACATGCTGAACCACTTGAAACAGCAATATCTTTTAATGCCATCATGAGTGATTCACCTTCAACAAAGTTGAAGCTGACATTTAAATAGTTTGCAACGTTATATTCAGGGTGGCCGTTTAAGAACACTTGTTCTAAATCTTGTAAGCCATTCCAAAGTTTGTCGCGTAATACACGTAAACGGGTTTGTTCCGCATCTAATGTTTTACCCGCAATTTCAAATGCTTCACCCATACCTACAATTTGGTGTGTTGCCAATGTACCAGAACGCATACCACGTTCGTGTCCACCACCGTGCATTTGTGCTTTTAAGCGAACACGTGGATTACGGCGGACATATAACGCGCCAATACCTTTTGGACCGTAAGCTTTGTGACCAGAGAAACTCATTAAATCGACTTTCATTTTAGTTAAGTCAATTTCAACTTTTCCTGCGGCTTGTGCTGCATCGACATGCAAGAAGGTTTTATTCGCGCGCGTCAATTCGCCAATCGCTGCAACGTCTGTGATGGTACCAATTTCGTTGTTTACCATCATGAGTGAAACTAAAATTGTGTCTGGGCGTAAAGCTGCTGCAACCATTTCAGGGGTAATTAAACCCGTTTGCGGTTGTGGCTCTAAGTAGGTGATTTCAAAACCTTCTTCTTCAAGTTCACGGCAGGTATCTAAAACAGCTTTATGCTCAATTTTACTGGTAATAATGTGTTTACCTTTAGATGCATAAAATTGTGCGATGCCTTTAAGTGCTAAGTTGTCTGATTCAGTTGCACCTGAAGTCCAAACAATTTCACGTGGATCTGCTTTAACAAGATTCGCGACTTGCTCACGCGCATATTCGGCTTTTTCTTCTGCTTGCCAGCCGTAAGCGTGCGAACGTGAAGCAGGGTTACCAAATGTACCGTCAACTGTAAGACATTCCATCATGCGCTCAGCAACTTGTGGATGTACTGGTGTTGTTGCGGCATAGTCTAGATAAATAGGGCGTTTCATGTTAAATACCTGTAACCGATAAAATTTCTGAGTCAAAATGAGTTGAATTTTGTCGAAGCGCAACCATTTGAACGTTGTCACGTACAAGCAGGTCAGCTAACGATATTTTGGCTAGGTAATCGGCAATATGGTTAGATAGGTTATGCCATAAGTCGTGTGTCAGGCACATTGCGCCATTTTGGCAATTGCCTTGATGATCACAACGCGTGGCATCTACTGTTTCGTTTACAGCTTCAATGATTTCTAAAACGGTAATTTCCTCTGCGCTCTTAGCCAAATGGTAGCCACCATTTGCACCACGAACACTAGAAACTAAGCCATGACGTTTCAGCTTTGCAAATAACTGCTCAAGATAAGCAACAGATATCGTTTGACGAGTTGCAATTTCTGCAAGCGTAATCGTTTGATCAGCAGGCTGCAATGCAAGGTCAAGAAGAGCAGTGACTGCGTAGCGACCGCGAGTGGTTAAGCGCATGATTCGATACACATGTTTAGACTAGAGACTAGAATTTTAAGAATCCTGACTAAATTAGTCAAGTTTTTTAATTCATAAGTTAAAGATAAAGTTTTCAAAATATTATTATGATTAATGCATGAATTGAGTATACCCCAAAATCACCGAAAGTACGATAATAATACAGGCGAAGAACAGGTTTAATCTAAATTGCTTGCTTTGCAAATGACGGATTCTGTTTTTCTGCTGTTTGACTTCAATTTGCAGTGACGCAATTTTAGAGCGTTGAAACTCAATTTTTTCAAGCAGTGGGTTAATTCGGCCTTTTGAGGCGATGGTTTCGGTGCTTTGTTGGCTGCGAAACAACCATTTTTTCCAGTCACATGCCAGTTTCGGCAGCGCCAGTTGAATCAGTAAATCTTTGAACTTGTCTTTAGTTTCGGCATGATCGCAATACATGCGAATGCTACGCGTGCTGCGAGTATTGCCTAAAACTAAGCTTTGAATGTAGTTAAAAATGGTTGCACTAATTTCTAAATCGGGTTCATTTGCAGGCGGTTGTAAGTCAAATAAAATGCCTTCTTTCGTGAATCGAACATAAAAATCTAAATAAGGAATGTAGCAGTTCACTTTGACTGTGAGTTGTTGGTCGATAAATTGTTGTGCATGCAGTTGTACAATATCATCGTGTTTTAAAATAAAACTGTAGAAAGTTTCTAAAGCAATCATGCTGACATTGAGTAAAAAATGCGGCTGTTCTTGTGTCTGCTGTGACTTATTCATACGTTTAAGAATTCCTAAAAGCTCATCTTCACTTTTCTGTGCATATGAAAATAATCTAAGGTTGGTTTTTAGATGACTTTGAGCAAATGTGCAAGTTATATATGTAAACACAACAGTACAGCTTTAAACAAATATTCATTGATGCTGGAGTGTTCAATCTGCGTTTTCATTAAACGTAAGATGAAAATTTCTGCGTCTTTATTTGATTGTTTTTTGTTTCAAATGGCTAATTTTAGTCTGGTGCTTACTTTGAGCTTACCGCACATTGAAATGTGGATCTTTTAGGCAAACGGTTTAGATTGCTTCTTTTTTATCGTATTTTCTCTGAAAATTGAATAAAAGCATTTGTAGAGTATTGCCTTTTGCCCCTAAGCATTGCTATAAAGGCACTATACAGGATATTTAAAAGCCTTGGACTCAAACAAACTCAATACTATAGAGGACTCATCTTCATGAATAAATCAGAATTAATTGATGCGATTGCTACCAAAGGGGGTTTGTCTAAAACTGATGCTGGTAAAGCATTGGATGCGACAATTGCTTCAATTACAGAAGCATTAAAAGGTGGCGATACAGTTACTTTAGTTGGTTTTGGTACTTTTAATGTAAAAGAGCGCAGTGCACGTACTGGTCGTAATCCTAAAACTGGTGAAGAACTACAAATTAAAGCAAGCAAAGTTCCAAGCTTTAAAGCTGGAAAAGGCTTAAAAGATTCTGTTGCTTAATCAGGAATCTGTTAAACGCGCCTTAAGGCGCGTTTTTTTATTGGAATTTAAAAAATAATCTGTGTGAACACATTCATTCATTTTGTGATTTCAGTTAAAATCGCAGCCAAATAAAATATTGGAATACTTATGGAATCGTTTCGTAAACTGATTAAAGGTTGGTTGGGTATAGCATTGCTCGTGTTATTCCTAACACCTTTAGCGTTAGTAGGTATTGAAGGATATTTTAGTGGATCGAACAAAACCGATGTAGCTAAAACAGTAAATGGCCAAGACATTACCAACAAAGATTTAGATGATTTGGTTAAAGCATATCAGCAGCAATATCTACAATATGTACAAGGAGATGCATCACTTCTAAATATGGATGTGATTCGTACTTCTGCGTTAGATACGCTTGTCGCAAAATCGTTACTTTTACAACAAGCACAAAAACTAGGCATTGGTTTAAGTGATGCGCAATTTGTGCAAATGTTGTCTCAAGTACCTGAATTCCAAGTTAATGGGAAATTCAGTGACGAAGCTTTTGGTAATTACTTGCGTAACAATGGCAAAACCAAGGATCAGCTGATTGCAAGCTTGCGCCAAGACAATTCTTTAAAAATGCTATCAGGAACGATTTCAAATTTTGCATTGGTGAGCAATGCAGATATTGAGCAATTGGCCAATATTGAAACCGAGCAACGCGATATTTACTTAGCCAGCGTTAAGCTTGATGAATATAAAAAGAATATTCAGTTAAGTAATCAAGATATTGCCAATTACTACAATCAACACAAAAACAGCTTTAAGCAAAATGCCAGCGTAGATGTTGATTATGTAATGCTCTCACCAGATATGTTCACAACCGCTGTACCTGCTGCAACCGATGCTGAAATTCAGCAAGCGTATAAAAAGTATGTCGATCAGGTGAATAAAAGTGCAAACAAAGTGGTGCGCCATATTTTAATTTCACATGATGGCCGTACCGATGCAGATGCATTAAAACTTGCAAATGACGTGGAAGCAAAAATTAAAGCGGGCATGAGTTTTGATGCAGCAGCAAAACAATACTCTGAAGATTCAAGCTCGAAAGCCAAAGGCGGTTTACTTGAGGGTTATCAAGCCGGTACGTTAGGCTCAAAAGAGTTTGATGATGCGGTTGCAGCCTTGCCGAATGGTCAAATTTCTCAGCCAGTCAAAACCAGTTTTGGTTACCATATTATTGAAGCGACTGCGCCAAATACGCATGTGCCAAGCCTAGATGCGGTAAAAGCGCAACTGGTTGCGGATATTGAGAAAACCAAGAAAACCAACGCGTTCACCGATGCCGTGAATAATTTGAATGAAACCGTTGTTGGTGCCGATGATTTAGCGCCAATTACCCAAGCATTTAAAACAGCAAAAGTGAATAGTGCTCAGGGCATTACTGCTTTAACTAAAGATCCTGTTTTGGGTGATTTAAACGTCAAAACAAAATTATTTAATGATGATGTGAAAAATGGTGACCGCAATATTTCAGGTAATATTCAGTTAGCCAGTGGCAATGTGCTTTGGGTGAAAATTAAAAATTATCATCCAGCAGGGGTGCAATCTTTAGCACAGGCGACAGCCGCAATTAAAGTGAAGCTGATTGATCAAAAAGCTGAAGCTTTGGCGCAAGCAAAAATTGCCAGCACTTTAAATGCCTTTAAAACTCAGCCATCTGCACAAGTATTGGCAAACAGCCCAATTAAGTTTGAAAAAGCGGGTATTTTAACGCGCCAAAACTTAAAAGCAGATATTGCGAATGCTGCCTTTACATTACCAGCGCCAAAAGCAGGTATGTGGTCGGTAACTACAACAACCTTGCCAAATGAAATGGTGGTGATTGGTGTCGCTAATGTGACGCGTACAGGTTCAAAAACCTTGAATGCCGAGCAACTGCAACAGCTAAAAAATAGCTACCAGCAAACGCGTAATGAACAAGAGTTGGCCGATTATATTGAATATTTAAAATCTAAAGCCAAAATGAAATAATTTCTAGGTTCATAAAAAAAAGCGCTGCGGCGCTTTTTTTATTTTCTTTTATCTAAAATGTTGCATTCCTGCAAAAAGCAGCGTATTTTCAATAGCAAGATTTTTTTATTTTAAGCACATGTTATCTAAGCAACCTACTTTAATCACTTACGTATATTTTTGGCACTTTAAATAGTCGCCTGAATACGTTTGGGCAAAAAATAGGTTGCCCACGTTAAATTTCAAACCTGACTGGCAACCCCAGTCAGGTTTTTTATGTTTTAAGGAATGCAAAATGCTCATATTCAACTATTCATATTTTAGCGCGTATTTTTTTATGTTTTTTCGTACGCCGCATAGTCAACACAAAATACCACGCTTAACATGAATTTAGAGGGAAACCCTCAGGACGTTTATATGAATACTCATCATTCTAAAAATCAACATTTGACCACTCCAGAACAATTAAAACAACAATATCCGCTAGATGCGTTATTGGCACAGCAGATTGCCTCACAACGCCAAACCGTTGAAAATATTTTATCTGGCAAAGATAAGCGGCTATTGGTGATTGTGGGGCCATGTTCAATTCATGATCCCGCTGCCGTGCTGGAGTATGCACAAAGACTTCATCAATTACAGGCACATGTTGCAGACGAGCTGTTTTTGGTTATGCGCGCCTATATTGAAAAACCAAGAACCACTGTGGGCTGGAAAGGATTCTTGTACGACCCCGATTTAAATGATCAAGCCAATTTACAAAAAGGTTTGGCGCAATCGCGTCAGTTATATTTACAGTTAATTCAGTTGGGGTTGCCACTTGCAAGTGAGATTTTAAATCCAATGGTTACGGGGTATTTTGATGATTTATTGGCTTGGGGTGCTATTGGTGCAAGAACATCGGAATCGCAAATTCATCGTGAAATTAGTAGTGGGCTCGCTTTCCCTGTGGGCTTTAAAAATGGTACAGATGGTTCGGTACAAATTGCTTTAGATGCTATTCAATCGGCTAAAAATGTACATCAATTTTTTGGAATGAGTCCATCTGGTCTGCCAGCGGCACTTTGCTCACAAGGCAATCCACATCCGCATTTAATTTTGCGTGGTTCAAATACTGGTGTGAATTATGACGCGAGTTCAATTGAAATGATTAAACAAAAACATCTTCATTGCCCAGCCTTAATTGTAGATTGCAGCCATGGCAATAGTCAGAAAAATCCATTACAACAACAAGCGGTGTTGGGGCAAATTGTTGCAGAGTTGGCGCAAACACAAGTCAAAGGTGTAATGATTGAAAGTCATCTGGTCGATGGTCAGCAAAAAATCACGAGCAACATGACCTATGGACAATCGGTTACAGATGGCTGTTTGGGTTGGGAAAAAACCGAGCGATTATTGCGTCAAGCTGCACAGTTATTGCAACAGCATAAGCAACTGGCTTTAACGGCATAGAAATAAAAATCGGCATTTAATTCATTAATTAAATGCCGAAATTCTTAAAATCAATCAGTTTAATGTTAGCTTATAAACCGGCTTCATAATCTGTATTTGAAAGCAAGTTGTCTAGATCATCTAAATTATGCGGTTTGATTTTATATAACCAACCTTTGCCGTATGGGTCATCATTTACAAAATCTGGGTCATCTTCGAGTGTGGTATTGATTTCGACAATAGTGCCTGCAACTGGTGCGTAAATGTCGGACGCTGTTTTGACGGACTCTACAACACCTGTTTGTTCACCGGCAGTCACTTCACGACCAATTTCAGGCAATTCGATATAGACCAAATCGCCTAACGCATCTTGAGCATGATCAGAAATCCCTGTAACGACCAAATCGCCTTCAATTTTTGCCCATTCATGGCTTGAGGCATATTTTAATTCCGCAGGATGTTGCATAAAAAACTCCTTAAACTTCAGAAAACTGTAAACATCTGATGCTGCCTAGCATAAAGTAAATTTTATGCGGGCAGTAGGGGATTTTAAGTTTTTTTAACAAAACCTGCTTCTTGAGATTTTGGATATTTGGCTAACAATTGCTGGCGGTATAAATTGGCAGAAACACTATTTTTATCAATATTTTTGGCAATACTATACAGTTGATACACAGCGCGAGAGGCCTTTGCCGACTGCGGATATTGTTTGGCAACAATCTCGTAGTTCTTTTTGGCTTCGGTATAGTTTGGTGGTTCAATTGCTAAATAGAATTCCGCCAACCAAAAATGTGCATTGCCAATATAAACACTGTTTGGGTAGGTTTTAATAAAACTTTGCATTGGGCTAATTGCAGATTTTGCGCCACCTTGTTTATATGCATCTAACGCCGCTGTGTAGGCTTGCTTTTCATTTGCAGGCTTATTATTTGGTGCTGTTGTTCCTGTAGCGGGGGGATTCGCTGGAGTGTTTGGTGCTGTCGTGGTTTTTGTGGCAGGTGCTGCATTTGCTGGTTTATTGCTTGGCGATGCATCATTAGTTGCAGGTGTTGCTGAGTCGCTTTGGCTGTCGTCAGTTGAGGCGTCGGTATCTGGATCGACTTTTTGTTGCAGCATTTGTATTCTTTGATCGAGATCGTTATAACGATTCTCAGCATCCTTTTTTAACTGATCTATGCTGTTTTGCTGCTCTTCTAATGAACCACGTAACGCGCGTACTTCATTTTCAAGACGTTCAGTTTTTTGTACCAATTCCCAGTTTAAATTGGTGGGAATGTTTGCTGTACTCGTCGCAGTTGGTGTGCTCACATTATTTGGGCTGATATTACTTTGACTTAAATTGACATTTTCGATGGGTGCTGCCCAAATCGAATTCATCGCCATGTAGGCAATACATCCCAATGCTGTTTTTTTAAATTTCATAATCCAACCCAAAAAGAAAAAGCCGAAAAAGATCGACAATGCGAATGTGTTTAATTATCAAGTTTATATAAAAATAGGCAATAACTATTTACAATCTCACAGCATATTTTTCTATGGTGGATAAAACTTCAGCGTTAAACAGTAAATTTAAACTGAATTGTATTTTTTACAAACAAACAGATGCGCTTATGGTTTTTTTTTCAGGATTTTGACTTGCACGACGTTCTAAAATCTCTATAATCGTCGTTGTAATGGTAGCCCTGCTGGTAGCTTCGCAATTGTACTCTGTGAACCCCGCCAGGACCGGAAGGTAGCAACGGTAACAGAAATATGATGTGCCGAGGTTTTGCTAGTAGGGCTGCCACCATTATTCTAATAAATCATTCTCTTGTTTAAGAATCGCTTTAAAAATCACATCCATATCATATCCTCTGTATTGTAAATATCTGACTTGCTTTGCAATTTCTTTTTGATCTTTGCTGACGGTTGTACCGAATTTCTTAATTTTTAATTGATAAGCTTGTTCAAGCCAATCGACATCATCTAAATCTGTTTCAATATATTCTGGATCTAGCGCCTTTTTTTGCAAAGCTTGAGCAATTCTGCGCGGGCCTTTACCTTGTCTAATTTGGCTAGATAACAACATTTTTGCCACACGTTCATCGCTTTGGTAATGTTGTTGCTCTAGTTCTTCAATTAACTGATGCACTTCGTCTAAATCTTGTGCATAACAAGCAAGTTTGTTTTTTAATTCTTGCTTGGAATATTCGCGTTTTGCCAGTAAAGCGAATGCGTAGGAACGCAGGCGAGCACCAGTCATGGTTTTTAATGCGTCGGGCGAGGATTTTTTGTACATAAATAAACCTAAGATGAAATAAAAACGCCCCGAAGGGCGTTCTTTGTAAAATGTATTGGTTAGCCTTCAAGGAAGTCTGGAGTTTCTTCTTCCGCTTGCTCGACAGGCGCATTATTTTTAGTTAATAATTGCTCGCGAATTTGCGTTTCAATTTCTTGTGCAAGTTTTGGATTCTCTTCTAAATAACGAATGACATTATTTTTACCTTGGCCAATTTTGTTGCCTTGGTATGAATACCAAGCACCAGCTTTTTGCACAATTTCTTGTTGTACAGCTAAATCAACCACTTCACCCAGTTGATTCACGCCTTTACCATACAAAATTTGGAACAATGCTTCTTTAAATGGTGGTGCCATTTTGTTCTTCACGACTTTAACTTTCGTTTCAGAACCAATAATTTCATCGCCTTCTTTCACTTGTCCGATACGGCGAATATCTAAACGCACAGATGCGTAGAACTTAAGTGCATTACCACCAGTTGTTGTTTCTGGGCTACCAAACATCACACCAATTTTCATACGAATTTGGTTAATGAAAATCACCATACAATTCAGGCGTTTGGCGTTACCAGTAATTTTACGTAAAGCTTGACTCATTAAACGTGCTTGTAAACCCATATGTGAGTCGCCCATTTCGCCTTCAATTTCGGCTTTAGGGGTTAATGCAGCAACCGAATCGACAACAATAAGGTCGATTGCCCCAGAACGAACCAACATATCAGCAATTTCTAAAGCTTGTTCGCCATTGTCTGGCTGTGAAACCAAAAGGTTGTCAATATCTACACCCAGTTTGCGGGCATATTGTGGATCTAATGCATGCTCGGCATCAATAAATGCGCATGTTCCACCTGCTTTTTGGCATTGTGCAATGGCTTGTAATGTCATGGTGGTTTTACCTGAAGATTCAGGACCATAAATTTCGACAATACGCCCTTTAGGCAAGCCACCAATACCAAGCGCGATATCGAGGGTTAAAGAACCTGTAGATACGGCTTCTACGGCTTGAACGGTATTATCACCCAAGCGCATAACGGTATTTTTACCAAACTGTTTTTCAATTTGACTCAAAGCGGCATTCAGTGCTTTGCTTTTGTTTTCATCCATCTTACGACCTCAAAACGATAATAATGTCTGTACACACTAAAGTGGATGTATAGGAAAGATAATCTCGACACCACGGCATTATACTGACAGATTTAAATGAAATTGGCTATGTTGATTTTTCAGTATGCGACATAACATGTCGCACTCATTCGTCGTGATAACTCCATGAAGATTCATAGTGTTGATCATGATCGTGCTTAAATTTTTGAATCTGGCGGCGGTCTTTTTTACTTGGTCGATGATCGGGTCGGGCCAAGTTTTGTAATTTCCGTTGTGAAGCAAAAAGTTCACGGCGCGCAATACTGGTTTCGGTTTCATTGTAAAGCTGCTGAGCAACAGGCGCGGGCCCACGAACGTCAGACAGCGCTTTAATCACCACAGTTTTTTTATCTATGCCTTGTTGGATGGTTAGTTCCATGCCAATGCGGATTTCTTTAGAAACTTTGACCCGTTCATTTTGGTGATGAACCTTGCCGCCTTCAATAGCCGCTTTGGCAATAGAACGCGTTTTAAAAAAACGTGCCGCCCAAAGCCATTTGTCGACACGCATGCCTTGATTCGTTTCTTCGTGTTTGTTCATGCACATCCTATCTTGTAAAACAGCGTCATTTCTTTAAGTTGCAAGAAATTGAGCTTTATCTATAGTGAAGCAACTAACTATATTTAATGTACTATTATAGAATAAGGTCAACTGTCTAATTTACAAGCCTTAAGCATTAAAGTTTGCTAAAAAATAGATGTGTGGAATGATAAAGGAAGATTATGTTTAAAGCTTGTGCTGCGCCTCAAGATGCATTTATTGATGATGTTGTGACAATAATATCTGCTGCAAATTTAATTTTACAGCAAGAATATCAAACATATTGTTTGGCGTCCGAGCAGTTTGATGTTCAAATCAAAACCGATCATTCGCCAGTGACTCAAGCCGACCTCAAAGCCAATGCATTTATTGTTCATGCACTTGGTGAAAAAACACCAGATATTCCTGTGTTGTCCGAAGAAGGTGATATTGCTTTGCGCCAGCAATGGTCGAAATGTTGGCTGCTTGACCCACTAGACGGAACCAAAGAATTTTTAAAAAAACGACCAGAATTTACCATTAATTTGAGTTTAATTGAGCATGGTCAAACCTTATTTTCTGTGATTGCTGTACCTGCGCAGCAAATTATCTATTTGGGTTATACCCACCAAAAACCGTATAAATATGATCAGAAAAATCAGCAGTGGCAATCTTATGAAGCATCTATGGCAAAGCAGCAAAAATTAAAGCTGGGTTTGAGTCACAATAGTCGGCAAGCTGAATATCAGCAATTGATGCAGATATTGCAACAAACACAGATGGTTGAGCCGGTTTTTTCAGGCAGTGCCTATAAATTTTGTATGATGCTAGAAGGTGAAATTGATTTATATCCGCGCTTTCATCCTACCTGTGAGTGGGATACCAGTGCAGGGCAAGGGTTGCTTGAAAGTGTCGGTGGTGGATTAATTACTTTGGATGCCAAACCGTTTCGTTATAACGTGCGCGATACAGTATTAAATTCAGGCTTTTTGGCTTTTATTTCTGTAGATACGAAAGCGATTGCTTTGAACGCGTTAAATCTGATGAAAAAATCAGGCATGGGTTAAGTGTGGTATATTAAGTCATAAAACAGTAATGAATACATTGCAATGTCATTAGAATTATTACCCAAAAGCATGCTGCAAGCGATTGATTTATTGCCGGAAGCACATATTCCTGTCACACTTTTTACTCGGCATTCGGTGCGAGAAATTGTGGTTGGGCAGGGTCTTGCCGGCTATGACTTACAATTAACAGAAGACGGTAAAATACTCGCACAAGCTTGGGGTAAGTATTTAATAGAGCATACACATCGGGTGATTCAGCATTGTATTTCTAGCCCAATTCAGCGTTGTATTGATACCGCAGCATTAATGATTCAAGGCGCTGACCAAATTGCGCGCTGTTCGAATACACATCATATCGAAATTATCCAACATGGATTGTTGGTTGAACCCGGAAGTTTTGTATTAGATATTCAGCAAGCAGCGCCATATTTTAAAGAGCAGGGCGCGTTAGGTTTTATTAATAGCTTTGTGAATAATGCATTGCCGGGAATGAAGCATCCAATTGCTGGTGTGGTCGATGTACTTGAATTAATTTATAACACGCATCCACAACAAGCCGGTGGGTTAAGCTTGGCTGTTAGTCACGATACAATTATTGCGGCAATGCTGACTGTAATGCGCAATCAAAATTACTTAGATAAAAGCGATTGGCCAGAAATGATGGAAGGTGTTTTTGTGTGGTTTGAAGGCGATTGTTTTGCCCAAAGCGTTTTAAAGTGGATTTGGCGAGGCGAGTTGCATCAATTGTCCATTCAGGAATTTCAGCAACAAAAGCCAAGATAACAAAAAAGCCCCTTAGGGCTTTTTTTAATGCATTAGTTAGCTAAAGCTTTAACTTGTGCATTTAAGCGGCTCTTGTGACGAGCTGCTTTGTTTTTATGGATGATGCCTTTGTCAGCCAAACGGTCGATAACAGGAACAGCTTTTGTGAAAGCTTCTGTTGCAACAGCGTGGTCACCAGTAGCAATCGCACTTAAAGTACGTTTGATATAAGTACGAACCATAGAACGCAAACTTGCGTTGTGTTTGCGCGCTTTAATGTTTTGACGCGCACGTTTTTTAGCCTGAGCAGAGTTTGCCACTCTTGCACTCCTTGAATTAGATTGGTCTGGGCGGGCTAAAACAGATTGAAACTACTCAATTTGCCTGAACAAGCCCGTAAACAAGAGCGTTATTTTGATAAAACATTGCTCTTAAGTCAAGTATTATCAAGGTTTGATCTAACTTAGATTTTAAATAAGTATAAAAATTGTGCAAAAAGAGGGCTTTAAAATTCTAAATAATACGAAAAACCGATAAACACCTCGTATTGATCTCATCATGCTGCTGCGTTGGATGCATTTTGTAAAACATTAGGGCGTTAAATAGTATGTAAAATTTACTCGCCTTCTTGTCGCTTATACCTTGGTCTTAAGGTGGGCTACATTGGTTGGAAAGATTAAAAAATATGCTAATTTAAAAAATTACAATACATCGAGCAGAATATTATGGTTGCTTTTATCACCTGTGATTTATTGGATGATAATCCAAATGAGGCGATTGCAGTTATTCCTTCAGACTTAGACGGGAAATTTTTTAAAAGTTATGGAAAAGTAAAAACTTTTTTTGGTGAAATTGTTACTGTGAAATGCTTTGAGGATAATTCTCGCGTTAAAGAGATTTTAGCAACTGATGGAACAGGTAAAGTTTTATTGGTCGATGGTGGCGCATCCATGAATTGTGCCTTAATGGGCGATATGATTGCAGAATCTGCGGTACAGCATGGCTGGAATGGCGTCATTATTTATGGTTGTGTGCGAGATGTCGATATTTTAGCAACCTTGAATTTAGGTATTTTTGCCTTAGCCGCAACGCCGAAAAAGAGCCTTCGACAAGGTGTGGGCGATGTGGGTGTCGATATTCATTTGGGCGGTATTCAAATCAAATCGGGACAATATGTCTATGCCGACAATAACGGTATTTTAATTGCGGCACGTAATTTACTTATGTCTTAGAACATTCCTTGAGAACCTTTATAGAGAAAAGTCATGAATTGCGCTGAACAGATAAAAACAGACGTGGTACTATGTTTAAATATCTAAAAACAGGCTATTTCTTAGATCCATGTCTATTTTTTCAACGTATATTCAACGACTAAACTTAGATCAATTAAAGCAACATGAAAAGCGCTGGGCGGGTGGCTTGCTTGGTTCGGCAACAGCGCTGTTATTAAAAGAAGTGGTGCAGCAGTCTTCACAATTATACGTGTTGATTGCACGAAATAATCAGCACTTGGCGCAGTTAGAAAGTGAATTTGAATTTTATGGATTAAAGCCCACCATTTTCCCAGATTGGGAAATTCTACCGTACGACCGTTTATCGCCACATCAAGATATTGTGTCAGAACGCTTGGCAATTTTATCTAATATGCCCAAAAGCGGCATTGTTTTGGTTTCTGCAACCACTTTTGCGCAGCGCGTTTCCCCTGTGAATTGGGTGTTGGGCGAGCATTTTGACATTCAAGTGGGGCAGAAATTTGATTTAGCCCAACAAAAGAAACGTTTGATTCAAGCGGGTTATCAGTTGGTCGATACCGTTTACGATCATGGTGAGTTTGCCGTTCGTGGCAGTATTATGGATATCTATGCTTCGGGTCAGCAAGCGCCCATTCGCATTGACTTGTTTGATGATGAAATCGATTCGCTTAAATTTTTTGATCCTGAAACCCAAAGAACCACGCAAAACTTACAAGAATTTCGTATTTTACCGGCAAAAGAATTTCCGCTTAAAGATGCACGAGCAACTTTTCGCGAACGTTATGCCGAAAAATTTCCTACCGCCAATCCTAAGAAAAACCCTATTTATCAAGATGTGTTAGAAGGGATTTCATCGTCAGGATTAGAGTTTTACTTTCCATTGTTTTTTAACGCAGCAGACATGGAAAGCCAAAGTAGTTTAAGTGACTATTTCCCCGCAAATACCATTGTGGTGGCAACGGACGATTTAGATGCGCTGTTAGTACAGTTTTGGGCAGAGGTTTATCGGCGTTATGAAGATCGCCGTCATAATATAGATCAGCCTATTTTAGCACCAGAAGATTTATTCTTAGCGCCGCAAAAAGTCGCGCAAGCACTGAATCAGTTTAAACGCTTAGTGATTTCATCTGAAGCATTTGCGCCAAAAGCTGGTGTAGTCAATATAGATACCTTAACGCCACCGCAATTGGCTGTAGATGCCAAGTCTGAATATCCTTTTCATAAAGTCAAAGATTATGTCGATGCAGTCAATTATCCAGTCCTTTTTGTTGCCGAAAGTGCCGGTCGGCGTGAAACACTAAAAGATACTTTACGTTCAAGTTTTGGTGATATTGCTCAGGTTGACTCTTTTGAGCAGTTTTTGCAGTCTAAACATGCGGTTGCCATTACCAGCGCGCCTTTGGATCGCGGATTGCTCATTCCTGAACAACTGGCGATTATCTCTGAAAATCAGCTGTATGAGCATCGCGTGGTGCAGCGGCGTAAGAAACGTCAGCAGGAAATTTCTGAAGAATTTTTGGTTCGCAGTTTAACCGAACTGAGTATTGGCGCACCGGTGGTACATCTTGATCATGGTGTGGGCCGTTACGCGGGGTTGGTGACGTTAACGATTGATGAGCAAGAATACGAATTTTTGCAGTTAAATTATGCCGATGAAGCCAAAATTTATGTGCCAGTTTCAAATTTAAATTTGATTAGCCGTTATAGTGGCGGTGATCCAGATTTGGCGCCATTACACAAGCTTGGAAATGATCAATGGTCGAAGGCGAAACGCAAGGCCTTAGAACAAATTCATGATGTCGCAGCAGAGTTGTTGCATATACAAGCACGGCGACAGTCTAAACCGGGGTATGGTTTTGAAATTGATCAACGTTTATATATGCAATTTGCCAGCGGTTTTGCCTATGAAGAAACATTAGATCAGGCCAATGCTATTGATGCCACCTTACACGATATGCAACTGGCGAAGCCAATGGATCGCTTGGTTTGTGGTGATGTTGGTTTTGGTAAAACCGAAGTTGCTATGCGGGCGGCATTTGTGGCGGTACAAAACAATAAGCAAGTCGCAGTTTTGGTGCCAACCACCTTGCTTGCACAGCAACATTATGAATCGTTTAAAGACCGTTTTGCCGATTGGCCGATTCGCATTGAAGTATTGTCGCGCTTTGGTTCGACCAAAACGCACAATTCAACTATTGAAGATTTGGCTTCGGGCAAAGTGGATATTGTGATTGGTACACACAAAATTTTGCAAGAAAATATCCAGTTTAAACAATTGGGTTTAATGGTGGTGGATGAAGAGCATAGATTTGGTGTGCGTGATAAAGAGCGTATTAAAGCCTTACGTGCCGATGTGGATATGTTAACCCTGACAGCGACCCCTATTCCACGAACCTTAAATATGTCATTTAGTGGTATGCGAGATTTATCGATTATCGCCACGCCACCCGCTCGCCGTTTGGCCGTTAAAACGTTTGTACAAGAAGAAAGTGACGCAACCATTAAAGAAGCCGTGTTACGTGAATTATTGCGTGGTGGTCAGGTTTATTTCTTGCATAACGAAGTCGACACCATTGAGCGAACCGCAGAAAATATTCGTGTTTTAATTCCAGAAGCGCGGGTTGCGGTTGCACACGGACAAATGCGAGAGCGTGAACTCGAACAGGTCATGCAACAGTTTTATCATAAAGAATATAATGTATTGGTGTGTTCAACCATTGTGGAAACCGGAATTGATGTTCCGAATGCCAATACCATTATTATAGAACGCGCAGATAAACTCGGATTGGCGCAATTACATCAATTACGTGGTCGCGTCGGTCGCTCGCATCATCAAGCTTATGCGTATTTGTTGGTTCCTTCGATTAAGGGATTAAAAGGCGATGCCGAAAAACGCCTAGATGCCATTCAACGCGCTTCAACTTTGGGCGCAGGCTTTATGCTTGCAACCGAAGATTTAGAAATTCGTGGTGCAGGTGAATTACTTGGGGAAAAACAAAGTGGTTCAATGCAGGCAATTGGTTATAGCTTGTATATGGAAATGCTAGAAAAAGCGACCAAAGCCATTCAAAAGGGCAAAACCCCTAATTTTGATGCGCCACTCAGCCTGACCGCAGAAATTAACTTGCATATGCCGGCATTAATTCCCGATGAATATTTAGGTGATGTGCATCAACGATTATTGTTTTATAAACGGATTAGTAACGCAAATACCGCCGAGAAACTCAGCAACATTCGTATGGAATTAATTGACCGTTTTGGTGTGCTGCCTGTTGCGGTGAAACAACTTTTTAGTGTGCATGAAATTCGTTTGCAAGCCGAAACTTTAGGTGTGACCAAGGTCGATATCCATCAAAATGGGGGATATATCGAATTTTCACCCGATACACCCGTACAGGCCATGAGCATTATCCAGATGATGCAAAAACAGCCGACTTATTTTAGGATGGAAGGTGGGCAACGACTGAAAATTACCGTTGCACTCGAAGAATATGAAAAACGGATTGGTTTTATCCAGCAACTCTTTGCGCAATTACAAAAAGACTGTCATTAAGTCGATGCAGAACAAATACATGACAGTTTTGATGCAAATTTTAGAGCCAAGTACAATTCCAATTCGGTGATTGTCTTGGTTCAACGAATTAAGCGCATAAAAGCTTACACAGTTCATATTCATGTTAAATTGGATATGATAGTATTGAATCACTTTTCGTTATTTATACGATATATAAAGATATGTTCAGCTTACATCCTCAATTAGCCCAAGATACTTTTCTTGTTGGTGATTTCCCATTATCAACATGTCGTTTAATGAATGACATGCAGTTTCCATGGCTTATTTTAGTCCCACGAGTACCGGGCGTGACTGAGCTATATGAATTAAGCCCAGCCGACCAAGAGCAGTTTTTACGTGAATCTAGTTGGTTGTCTAGCCAATTGGCGCGTGTTTTCCGTGCAGATAAAATGAATGTTGCGGCATTAGGTAATATGGTGCCACAGTTACATTTTCATCATATTGTGCGTTATCAAAATGACAGCGCTTGGCCAAAACCAGTATGGGGCGCGCCGGCTGTGCCATATAGCAATGAAGTGCTTGCGCATATGCGTCAAACCTTAATGTTGGCATTGCGTGGCCAAGGTGATATGCCGTTTGATTGGCGTATGGATTAAATTTTCAAAACACAAAACATAATGTTGCGTAAGAGGTTAGGCAAACGTGCCATTTGAACGCATTATAAAAAATAGATTGCTTCGGGAAAGTATTCTTCGCTTGATCGCATATATTATGCTGTCTTTTGCTGTGTTGTTATATTACTTTCCATCACCTCTAAATATGCAGCATTATGTTGTTCTTATCTTGTTTGCCTTCTTGTTTTTACTTGGAAAAGGCTTACAGCAATATGTGCAAAATAGTACTTTAAGTTATTTAAAACAAAGCATTTTTATTCCAGATTTAGTGGCAATTGTTGCTGCTTTATCTGCAACACATTTTTCTTTGGTTTTTAGTGGTTTATCTATAATTTGTATTGTCTATTTAGGCGCATTGCATCGGGTAAAATATTTAATTTTTAGTACCGGATTGCTGATTTCTGTTTTTGTCTTTTATCTAAATGGTTATTTATTTTACGGATTCGATGACTATTTTAACCAAGGCAATAGTATTTTAACTATTTATAGTTTGGTTTGTTTTGGTTGGGGTTTTGGACTGTTTTTTTATTTTAATCGACGAAGAATTCATGAATTGTCGACAACCAAAAATTATTATAAAGAACAGATGAACCGATATGTCAAATTTTCTAATCAACTTAGCCGTTATGCGCCGTTGCAATTGTGGCAATCGATTATGCGAGGCGAAACGCAAGCTAAAATTGACTATAAAAGAAAAAAAGTAACCGTATTTTTTTCTGATGTGATTGGTTTTACCCAATTGGCAGAAAAACTAATTCCTGATGATTTGGCTTTTGTCTTGAACGATTATTTGGGGCATATGGCTGAAATTGCCAAACGCCATGAGGGAACTTTAGATAAATTCATTGGCGATGGAATGCTCATTTTTTTTGGCGATCCGCAGTCTAACGGTGTAGAGCAAGATGCGCAAAAATGCGTTGAAATGGCTTTGGCGATGCGTCAGCAAATGCATATTTTGCGCGAAAAATGGCTAAAGATGGGATTTCCAGAATTACATATTCGCATGGGAATCAGTACAGGCTATTGCCACGTTGGTAATTACGGCTCGGATGATCGCATGTCTTATACCTTAATTGGTTATGATGTGAATCTAGCTTCACGTTTGCAAGAAGCCGCCAATACCGATGAAATTTTAATTTCGGAAGCCACCTATAAACTTGTAAAAAATGAGTTTATTTGTGTTCCACATCTCCCTTTGCAACTTAAAGGGATTAGTGAAAGCGTTAATTCATGGAAAATTATGGATAAGTACACCGGCGCTTATTCAGGTTTACAACAATGGTTTGATTATGAATACAAAGGGTTTCATTTATTATTAAATTTTGAAGAAGTGCAGCATTATGAGTATGAGCAACTGGTTAAAATTTTAGAAAAAATGATTCATCGCATTCAAC
Source organism: Acinetobacter sp. MD2(2019) (assembly GCF_035615615.1). Lineage (NCBI taxonomy): Bacteria > Pseudomonadati > Pseudomonadota > Gammaproteobacteria > Moraxellales > Moraxellaceae > Acinetobacter > Acinetobacter sp. MD2(2019). The sequence continues at coordinate 23,216 of NZ_VTDU01000011.1, forward strand.
AACAGCAAGAACTCACCACTGAAGATGGTATCGGGCGTTTATATTTGGAAGCTGAGAATAATAGCAATAAACTCTAATTTATTTGGAGCCTTAACTTATTCAATTTGTTCGTGAAAAAATTGCCAGCATTTTTTAATGTATTAAATTGCGCATCTTAAATCTACTTAACTTACTAAACCCTTATTTTATTTAAAATAAAGTAGTGTTTCAAAAAGTATGCTGGCATTAGACGAATCCATTGTTGATATAAAAGAACACTAAATCAAAGGCTTTGAAATGATTCTCAAGCTTTTAGGATAAGTTACAGCTTCTCCAAAACTATCCCAGTTGTCACTCGATATTCGAGCATAGCTGATACCCAACTGCTTTAATCTTGCCTTAAGCCGTTTTGCAGTCTTTAAATCTCGCTTACCCCAAACATAAACAATGATTTCATCTGTTTCTCGATGATAGGCATAAATCAACCATTGTTTATTCCGTTTACTGCCAACAAAAGTCCAGAATTCATCTGCTTCGAGGGTTTCATAATAATTTTTCTGTGCTTGGATCTGATATTTTGATTGACTAAGTGTACTTAAAACCTTGCCGATGCTGACTCTTTCGACTTCTGCGATATCTCTAACGCCACTGCCTCGCGCCATCAGGTGTAATATTTTGGTCTTGATTCCTGAATGGAGACCTTGGTAGCTGAGTGCATGATCACCGATAAACTGACGTTTACATATTTTGCATTGGTAATTTTGTTTACCATCCGCTTTTGTGCCATTTTTCTTTATACTGTCGCTCAGGCAGGTAGAGCATTTGATCTGTAGAGTGATTAGCATTTCTCTATCGGATCAAATTCTTACCTGTTTTTTTATTTCAGCATACTTTTTGAAACACGACCAAAAAATACATAGAGTTATTTTTATCCTTAGCAAGGAATTCAAAAAGATTGGATTTTAACACCCAATCAAATGGCAGCGTACTTTTATCTGTTGGCTGCCTAAAATCTCTTGCTAAATCGGCACGCATCAATAAACGAGCATGACTATTTCAAGAAAGACCCTGGTAAAGAGATATTTATTTTCTAAAAAATTGTTTGTAATTGTTGCAAAAACCTACCTGTATATTCATATTTTCTTGAAATGCAAAAAAAATATCACTAAATGATAATAAATTAAATTATTTGACTTTAATTGTTGAAAATGTGAAATTGGTCAAACAATAAGTGTTTTGTTTTAAGTTTTATTTTTTGTAAATATAAATTAATAAAAGTGAGGTCAGTGTATGAATAAAGTATATAAGGTGATTTGGCATAAAGCATTGGGCCAATGGATAGCCGTATCGGAGATCACAAAAGGCAAGACAAAAAGTAAGGCGAAATCCATAATTCGTGGTGCTCTCGTTATAAGTGCTGTTTTAAGTACTCATACATATGCAGCAAAATCAGCTGTTACAGAATCTAGTACTAGTTCTGGTGCAGTTGAGCCATCAAATATTTGTTTAACACAAGCTAATGATTCATATTCGGAAAACAGTCAGTGGGTCTGTATGGGTCAAACTGCAACGGGCGGTATTGCCTTAATTAATGGCATTACTGCAAATGAATCAAATGCTGGAAGTTATAACCTAGATACAAATTCTGCTGGTGTAAATTCAATTGCTATTGGTTCACTTTCGACCATTGCTTCGGCACAAAATGCGATTGCGATAGGCAATTCAGCAAATGTCAATCAAATCAATGGCGTTGCCATAGGCAATGCAGCAACAGTTAGTTATCGAGCTGGCAGCATCGCTATCGGTAATAATGCCCAAGTGGTATTGGGAAGTCATGTTAATGATGTAAATGGACTGCCTGGATCGATTGCTATTGGTTTAAACGCACGTTCAATTGGTGGTAGTGAAACTGTTATTGGCGCATATGCAGGCGCTGGCGCTCAACGCTATGATGATGGTGTAAAAAATGGCTATGGTTCAGATAGTGTACTAATTGGTGATCAGGCTGGTCGGAACTCGCAATATTTATATGCGACTTATGTGGGTGATGAAGCTGGTCGAAATAGTATCGGTCAGCACAATAGTTATGTGGGGCAAAATGCAGCACGTTGGAGAACGGGAAATTATAATGTTGCGTTAGGTAGTAATGCGCTTGTTGGTATCAGTAATACTCAAAATTCTACTGGTAATAATAATACCGCTATTGGTACTGCCACCGGTGTTCGTTTAGAAGGTGATTACAATAGTTTGCTAGGAGGAGGTGCTGGCAGTAATGTAAAAGGAAATTACAATACTTTTAGTGGTGTTGGAACGGGCAGTAATGTAAACGGGAACTACAACACTGCTACTGGTACATATGCGGGTTTGTCTACAACTGGCCATTATAACGTATCTATGGGCTATTTTAGTGGTCTAGCAGTCTCGGCGAATTCGACTGTTGCCATTGGTAGTTACGCCGCTGCAAATAAAGACAATGCTGTAGCTTTAGGTAGTAACTCTAGTACAAATACAGATGCAACAACTGTAGCAAATGCAACCCTAAATGGTTTAACTTATGGTGATTTTGCTGGTCAAGTCACTGATGCTGGCATGCAGGTATCGGTAGGTGCAGTAGGTGCTGAGCGTCAAATTAAAAATGTAGGTTCAGGTGCTATTGCACAAAGCAGTACAGATGCAATTAATGGTAGCCAGCTTTATGCAACCAATGCTGTATTGGGTAATGTTGGTAATAGTATTACCAGTATTTTAGGTGGAAATGCTGTTTTAAATCAAGATGGCAATATCATTTATACCAATATTGGTGGTACAGGACAAAATACGATTGATGAAGCCATTAAATATGTTACTCAGCAGACTGCAAATGCAAATCAAGGTTGGAAGCTAGCAACAGATTCTGGTTCTAGTGCTACAAGTACGGTTCTACCAAATGATACAGTCAGTATAAATGGCGATACCGTTAGCGGGGTTACTGTCACCAATACAGGTAATAATATTACCGTTGGATTAAGTGACCAAATTCAGGTTGGAACAGGAAGTAATGCGGTTTCGATTGATGGCAATGCTGGAACAATCCAAGCGGGTGATGTTGCTATTGATGGAGCAAATGGAAACATTACGGCGGGTCAAGTGACTGTCAATGGTCAAGCTGGTACAGTAAATGGTTTATCAAATACCACATGGGATGCAGATAATATTGTTTCTGGTCAGGCTGCTACAGAAGATCAATTAAAACAAGTTGTGCAAAATGCGGCTCAAGCAGCTACAGCTGCAAAATCTACAGTCACGGCTGGCGACAATATCACAGTTACTCCGAGTACAAATACAGATGGTAGTACAAACTATCAAGTTGCAACTCAAAAAGATGTGACTTTTGATACAGTTAAATCTGGTTCAGTTACTAGTGATAAAGTAACTGTTGGCAATGTTGTGATTGACCAAGCAGGTATTAATGCTGGAGGAAATAAAGTGACTAATGTTGCAAATGGCAGCATTAGCTCAACTTCAACAGATGCTGTTAATGGTTCACAACTATACACAACCAATAATAATATTTCGAATTATTTAGGTGGGGGCTCAACAGTAGATTCAAGTGGTAATGTTACAGCGCCGACATATAGTGTGGCAGGAGGAACATATAATAATGTTGGTGATGCTTTAGGAGCTGTTGATACGAAAATCACGAATGTTCAAAATAATTTAGATCAAGCCTTTTACAACACGAACAAACGAATTGATGATGTAGAGAAGCATGCTAATGCTGGTACAGCTCAAGCACTTGCTACTGCTGGATTGCCTCAAGCTTATATTCCAGGGAAAAGTATGATGGCAATAAGTGGTGGTACGTTCCGTGGAGAATCTGGCTACGCAATAGGCTTATCCTCAATTTCAGATAATGGTAAATGGGTATTTAAAGCCAGTGGTAGTGGTAGCACACGTGGTGACTTTGGTGGCACAGTAGGTGCTGGAATTCAATGGTAGTTTTTAATAAAAGACCAGATATTTTTAAAGTATTAAAAATATCTGGAATTACAAAAGATTCAATCACAATTGCCTAAAAAAATGAATTGATGTGAGGTTAGAAATGAGAAAATTAATTATATTGAGCTTAATTGTTGGTCTAATGAGTGGCTGTAGCACAGGAACAATCATTACCAAAGAAGGTACGACGGAATTACCAAAATGGCATCAAGCAGAAAAAGTTATCTTTAACAAAGATTCAGGAACTTTTCCAAATTTACAAAGTCTAAACCAACTTAGAGAAGGGATGACCAAAGATCAACTTTATGAATTGATTGGACGCCCTCAATATGATGATGGTTGGAGACCAAGAGAATGGAATTATTTATTCCATTTTACTACACCTGGACAAGGTAGCAATAATGTTACGACATGCCAGTTCAAGGTTCTATTTGATCAAAATATGTATGCACGTAGTTTTTACTGGAACCCAATCAATCCCCAGGATGGTGTATGTCCTCCAGTTTTGATACCTCCAGCCAAAAAACCGATTGCGGAAAAAGTATCAACACAGCGTTATACCCTAGGGGCAGATGCATTATTTAAATTTGATAAAAGTGATATCCAAAATTTGAACCCAAAAGGACGAGTGGATTTAGATAATTTGATTGCAGAATTGGGAAAATTTAAAGTGCTAAACGCTATTAACATTCTTGGCTACACTGATCGATTAGGATCAGTATCCTACAACCAGAAGCTTTCTCAAGATCGTGCGGACAGCATCAAACAGTATTTAGTTAATCGAGGTATAAATCCCATTATAGTGAACTCACAAGGGCAGGGATCTGCACAACCCGTTACTGAATGTGAAAACAATTTATCGAGAACTCAACTTATTAATTGTTTAGCACCTAACCGTCGAGTTGTAGTTGATGTTGATGGATATATTGAATAGCGACTGATTGGTGTCTATTGACACTTACTGCTGAAAGTCTGCTCTATAGAGGTGGCCATAAAAATATACAAGCGACTGCAACGGAGCCTTCATAGTTTCGTTTCAACTTGTTATATCGAGTGGCTATTTCTCTAGATTACTTCAATCTACAAAACATGTTTTCAACTTAGTGTCTGTTTTTATATAAATACCAATCCATATGATCATTATGCTTGGTTCCATTTATAATGATAAAAATTATTCGGATTATCAAGCGCCTCGACGACTAAATGTATTTTTGTTTATTTTCCAATGATACTATTTTGAAATAGCTTGAAGAGCGATACCCGCAGAATGTTGATGGACACGCACATCTTGCGTAGCAATGCTACTCACATCGATAACCCCGCATTCCATATCAGTACTAAAAGAGAATAGTTTAAATAAATCTGTCAGCATAGTACAGGGACTAACGAATAGTAAAATTTGGTTTGGCGATTTGATTTTACTACTTCGCTATTTTTTATACTAAAAATGTCAACAGCCCCTAATGCTTAAAAAACAGGTAATTGGTAAAGACCAGCACAACCGAACTTTTTTGAGTAAATATATACAACGGAGAAAATGATGAAGTCGCTACTTTTTTTTATTTTAATAATAGTCAGCAGTAACGTATCGGCATCTTATGTAAATTCGTGTGAACTCATTATATCGCTTGTTAATGATTCATCTATTCGTAGAGTTTATATTAATAAAGATGGAGTGGGTGAGGTTGAAGAAATGCAACTTGTTATTAGTGGCGTTGTCAAAGATGCCTATGCCTCAGGTCGTGCTGATAGTGGTTGCCAGCAATACATCGGGAAACATATAGATAAGACCTTCAGTCATTTCCCAAATAATTTAGAATTGAAGAGTGGGGAAAAAATAAAAGTAAATATTTTTATAAAAGATGGTCAAGCTATGCCTAGATCTGAAACAACAACCTATTTACAGAAAATTCAATAAGAACCTTGTGTGCTATGCGTGTAATCGCCAAATAAAGCTAAGCACTTGCATTTTGAATATATTTCGAAGCAATGCTTTTTGAACAGGACCTATTTTGTCGGAGCGCACTTTTTTTGAGAGACTATTCCGATAAAAACCAAATATACCGCCTAAAAAAGAATTGGCAGCAATTACGGCGATTTTACCTTCAGCAGTCTACGGCGCAAGGGTTATATTCCTGAAAATGACGTACCTAGCATCCAAAAAATTTAGATAAGAACAACTCTAAAAATGTTCAGAAAATATCTGATGTACTTGAGTATTACACTTCCTATATTTTCTTCACGACAGCAAATGTCGCATTGATCATGCATTTGGGTCTGTTTTTTAGCCAAAATAGTATAATCAGCATATTGGTTCAGTAGAAATGAGATTAAGTTATGTCGGATCGTATCCGAGAAAAATTGCAAATTTTGGCAGATGCTGCAAAGTATGATGTGTCTTGCTCATCGAGTGGCAGTCAACGTAAAAATAAAAATGGCGGACTCGGCAACACGGGTTCAGGCATTTGTCATAGCTACACTGAAGATGGGCGCTGTGTATCTCTACTTAAAATATTATTTTCAAATGTGTGTATTTTTGACTGCTCTTACTGTGTTTCTAGGCGTTCCAATGATGTCAAACGAGCCGCCTTTACTGTTCAAGAAGTCGTTGATCTAACGATTAATTTTTATCGTAGAAATTACATTGAAGGTTTATTTTTAAGTTCAGGAATATTCAAATCAGCCGATTACACCATGGAACGAATGTTGCAAGTGGTGAAAAAATTGCGCCTTGAAGAAAATTTTAATGGCTATATTCATCTAAAAACCATCCCCGGCGCTTCTGAAGAAATCATTCATGAGGCAGGTTTGTATGTCGATCGGATGAGTATCAACTTAGAAATGCCAACCACCGAAGGCTTACAGCGATTTGCACCTGAAAAGTCGCATGCGGAAGTGCAAAAAGATTTAGGTATTGTACGAGATCGCCTGATTCAGTTTAAAGACGAAGCTAAATTAATTAAAACCGTACCCAAATTTGTTCCTGCAGGACAAACCACGCAAATGGTCGTGGGTGCGCATCATGAAACAGACCAAGATATTATTATGATGGCGGATCAACATTATAAAGAATTTAAACTCAAGCGTGTTTATTTCTCAGGCTATATTCCAATTAATGAGGATGAGAAAGCCCTGCCTGCCGTTGGTTCAGCACCTCCCTTATTACGTGAAAATCGCCTCTATCAATCGGATTGGTTAATGCGATTTTATGGTTTTTCTGCCAACGAAATTGTTAATACACAACATCCAAACTTAGATTTAGATGTCGATCCGAAGCTGAGTTGGGCATTACGGCATCCTGAGCAATTTCCTGTCGACCTGAATCATGCCGATTACTGGATGATCTTAAGAGTCCCGGGTATTGGAGTGCGTTCGGCAAAGAAAATTGTACAGGCACGTCGTTTCGGTCGGCTCTATATTGATCAAGTTAAAAAAATGGGTGTTGCATATAATCGTGCACAGCATTTCATGCGTTGTGAAGATTCCAGTAAATTTAACAAAGAGTTACAACCCTTTCAAATCCGGCAACAGATTTTACAAACAGGACAGTCTAAATATACCAAACAGCTATCACCACAATTAGACCTTGGATTTTAAATGAAAACCTATATTTTTGATGGGACGATGACCGGCATACTCTGTTGTATTTTTCGTGCTTTTCAATTTAAAGAGTTTGATGTCATTTTAAGTGCTGAACAAAATGTTCAAGGTCTTTTGCTGGGCGAATGTATTTTTGTTTCGTCCAATGATGCACAGGCAAATCGAGTTTGGCACGGTTTAAGTGCAAAAATATCATCCACGGCGTTGCGTAATTTTTATTTTACATTTTTGTCTGAGCAACCTCAGGCTTGGCAAGATTTATTTAATTTTAGTCTTTATGTTTTTCAATCTAAACATAAAGTCGATAAAGATTATGGTCATGCACCTGTTTTGGCAATCGCACAATGGGCAAAAAAAGTTGGACGTGAAAAGCATCGGATGGAAGCATTTGTTCGCTTTAAAAAATGCAAGGATGGCTTATTTTTAAGTTTGGTCCGTCCTGATTTTAATGTATTACCTTTGATAGAACGCCATTTTAAATCCCGTTATCAAGATCAGCGTTGGTTGATTTACGATGAGATTCGTAATTTCGGCATTTATTATGATTTATGCAAAACCCATCAAGTGCATATGAATGTCTTAGAGATTGATGAGACGATTAAAATCGGATCTAGCCAGCATTTTAGCGTTGAATTAGATCAAGAAGAATATTTATATGATCAACTTTGGAAAGATTATTTTAACAGTGTGAATATTCGTGAAAGACAAAATATGAAACTGCATATTCAATATGTGCCAAAACGCTACTGGCGCTATATGAATGAAAAGATGGTTGAATAAAAAATGATGCATCTGTACGTGGTATTACCACTTAACTTCAGTTTATCCTTAAGTGGATAATTACAAAATCCAAAACATTTTACTGCAACAGTTACGATATGCTTGGTTTATTTAAGAAAGTAATAGAATGACAAGTGTATTTTTTTATATTCTGATCGGGTTCATGGTTGCTGCAGCCATCATTTTATTCATCATATTAATGATTAAAAGAGCGAATCGGATTCATGCTTCTCGTGCTAATTATGACAGTCATGTTCAGCATACTAACATTTTTGATGATCATCATTCTGTTCATACGCATCACCACAACTCGCATAGTTATGATGGAAACGGCTCATTCGGTGGAGGGGGAGCATCAGACTCATGGAGTGATTCATCTGGTGGATCGGATAGTGGTAGTAGCAGTAACGACTAAGCTCTATTGTACGGTTGATATCAAGTAACTTAGACAATCCTCATGCTAAATCGTTAGGATTCACATTTCTAGAATTTAAAAAAGTGTTATCGGTGGGGCATTTGAAAGTGTTTCAAGGCCCCAAATATCAAATACTAACCAATTTTTTTTAGATATTGATGGTCTCTTTAATGATCTATATATTGAACTTGAAGAATCTTACAAAATCTAATTCCAAAAAATATTAGGCTTAGCTGTTCACATTTTCTCACTTAACGGTCTTAATCAGCATAACCAGCCTCTCCCCAATCATAGGTACATTATTTTTGCACCAAATATGCAGTATCAGCATCAAAATATTTTGTACTATCAAGCCAATTGCTAATCGCTTTCCCCCCACTTGAACACAGGGTCTCCACTTAGCTTCAGAACACAAGGCCTTGTAAATTAAAGTGAATGGCGTCAAGAGAAAGCGTACCCCAAGCAACACCATCATATTCAGAAAACTCTGAAAACCTTTTTTCTATTTTTAATGTAGGCATACATAAATAAGGAAAAAACACCAAAGTACATATATTTATGAATAATTTTATTTCTAATTCTCTCGTGCACTTCTATAACGATCGGTTTAAACATCTGTGAAATATCTATGCTGTTTTCAACAGGCGTACTATTTAAGTAGTTTGCAAGATTACGATCTAAAAAATTAAGCATAAATAAGCAGAATATAAAAAATATAAATGGCAGATAGATAATCTTCGGGTACTTTCTTACTGTGAGGCAGAATATCTCGTATTCGTTTTTCATGAATTCCATATTTGTTCCGTACAACCAAAATAATTGATTGATTTTTGAGTAAAAAGCATTCTGTCTACAAAAAATATTTTTTCAGTTACAAAATTCATTTGTAGACTGATTTGTAGACTATTGAAACACAACCGCACCTAAACATGTACAACTTGGTACAACTGTTGTATTTTACAAACCATTGAAAATACAAAGATATACAACTCAATGCAAGCCCTTCCAATTCAAGTAAAATTGTCTGGATTTTACTTTTTTTATTATTCCATCATTGGTGTGTTCATGCCGTTTTGGAATTTATATTTGCAACATCAGGGGCTTAATTTCCAACAAATTGGTATTTTATCTTCAATTGCAATTTTAACGCGCTTTTTTGCACCGCTTACATGGGGTTGGATCGCCGATAAAACCGGTAAAAGAATGTTGCTGATTAAAATAGCAACTTGTGTAGAAACATGCATTTGGTTTGCCATTTTTATTATTCCCAATAACTTTCAACTGATTGCTTTTTTGATGTTTGTATTCAGTTTTTTTCAAAATGCCATTTTGGCGCAATTTGAAGGGGTGACCTTATTTTGGTTGGGCGATAAAAAAGCACAATTGTATGGTCGAATTCGGAAATGGGGCTCGATTGGATTTATTTTTGCAGTCTTTGGCATTGGCAAACTACTCGATTTATTCTCAATTCAATATCTTCCCATTCTATTGTTACTAATTTCTTTTTTTACGTTTGCATGGTCGTTTCTTATCCAAGAACCGATTGCAGCACCGAAAGCACAGCAACACTTAGAATCACTTTTGCCTATACTTAAACAAAAACATGTCGCAGCATTTTTTAGCATCGAACTGATTTTATTGTTCTCATTTGCCCCATTTTATAGCTTTTATAGCAACTACATGCACCAGCAGCATTATTCAACCAGCCTGATTGGTATGTTTTGGGCATTTGGAGTGATTGCTGAAATTATTATGTTTGCCTATGCATCTAAAGTAATGCAGCGCTTTACATGGCGACAATTGGTCAGTTGCTGTTTAATACTCACTGCATTACGTTGGTTTTTAGTGGGTACATTCCCACAATTATTGGTTTTGCAATTTATGGCACAAGCCATCCACGCCTTTAGTTTTGGCTTATTTCATTTTATGGCAATGCGTCTGATTTCACAGTCTTTTTCTGCACAGCAACAGGGCCGTGGGCAAGCCGTTTACAGCACCATTTGGGGGATTGGTGTGGCAAGTGGCAGTTTATTGGCGGGGCATTATTGGCAGTTGTTGTCAGGGCAAACGATTTTTGTTGTTGCTGGTATTTGTGTGCTGTGTGCTTTACCTTTTTTGTACTGGCTACCTGCCAATAACGTGAATGAAGCATTGCATTAGAATTAAGCGAAATCATGAGATAAGTGTGTTTAAAAGGTTATTTCAACACACCTTTTTTTATAATTATGCTAAGTTAAGTCGATTGATATAAGGTGTAGAAGAACTCATGAAAAAATTAATGCTCTTCGGTTTGTTTTTAATGTGCAGTACTTTAACTTTAGCGAATGCTCCGAATGCTGTGGCTGAAAAAACACAAAATAATACTATGGATAATTTAGCGATTGTTGTGCGCCCTGAAATTGCGGGCTTGTGGGGGATGCAAATTCCAAATAATGACAAATGTGTTGAATATTATAATTTTAAGTCAGGCAATCAGGTCATTATTAAAAGTGCAGATGAATGGTCGACTGGTATGTATGACTATCAACCTTCACCAGATGGCAGCAAAGTCGGTGCTTTAGCGTTACAAGTTAAATATGATAACGGTCGAAAAGATTGTTCAGGTAAGATGGATGATCAAAGTGGTGAAGTCACACAGTATTTTGTGAAATGGCATAACCTCAACACCATCGAGTTTTGTACCGCAGAAAAAACCAGTAAATGTTTTGCAACCTTAAGACGTATATTGCCTTAATTGGTTGAATATTTATTTAAAAACAGCGATCATCGCTGTTTTTTTGTTTTATATCATATTCTTATAAAAGTTTTTAATGACACGGCGCAATTGTGTGCTATAAAAGCGATTAAAAGTGAATTATTAACTAAAAAATAGCTAGATTATAGTGAGTTATTCACTGAATTCTTTGTAATGATCATTTGTCTTATGTATTCACTTAAGGAAATGAGTGAACAATAAGCAGTAGCTAGCGTTAAGTATTTGCCAATGCAATAGGGGTGAACCATTTCAAAAATTTAAAAAAACAAATCTTTAGATTTCAATTTTTTTAGATTAATGGTTCTGCTAAAAATGTAAAAGTTTTTATGGTTTTGAGGGATTCGTTTTATGGGAAATGCTGCCTTATCTCAAGGTTTAAAAAATAGACATGTGACCATGCTATCGATTGCAGGCGCAATTGGCGCAGGTCTTTTCGTTGGTTCTGGTCATGCAATCGCATCTGCTGGGCCAGCAGTACTGATTTCATATTTAATTGCAGGTACGTTGGTTGTTTTAGTGATGCGAATGCTGTCTGAGATGGCAGTAGCACAGCCAGACAGTGGCTCGTTTTCAACCTATGCCGATCGTGCAATTGGAAAATGGGCAGGATTTACCATCGGTTGGTTGTATTGGTGGTTTTGGGTCTTGGTGATTCCATTTGAAGCCAATGCTGCAGCTGCAATCATTCATTCATGGATGCCAGCCACGCCAATTTGGTTACTTGCATTTTTAATTACTGCCGCACTGACTGTAACCAACTTATTTAGCGTGAAGAATTACGGTGAATTTGAATTCTGGCTTGCAACAGTAAAAGTGGCTTCCATTATTGTATTTATTGTTGTTGGTTGTGCAGCAATTTTTGGAATTTCACCTAATCCGCAAGTGAACGGCGTGCATAATTTATATGCTCAAGGTGGATTTCTACCAACTGGATGGGGAACGGTTATTGCCGCCATTTTAACCACCATGTTCTCATTTATGGGTTCTGAAATTGTCACCATTGCCGCAAGCGAATCAAAAGATCCTGAAAAACAAATTACCAAAGCCACCAATTCGGTGATTTGGCGTATTGCATTATTCTACATCCTTTCTATCTTTATTGTGGTGGGGCTTGTACCTTGGAATGATCCACGCTTAGCTAGCATGGGTTCATATCAAACCGTTTTACAAGTTTTAAATATTCCATATGCAAAATTGATTGTTGATATTGTGGTATTAACAGCGGTTACTAGCTGCTTGAATTCGGCGTTATATACTGCTTCTCGTATGTTGTTCTCGTTATCTATTCGTGGCGATGCACCTAAAATGGCACAAAAATTAAGTGCCAATCGTACGCCAGTGGTTGCGGTATTGCTTTCAACTTTAATTGCGTTCCTTTGTACATTTGCAAACTACGCAGCGCCTGCAGAAGTATTTAGTTTCTTGCTTGATAGTTCTGGTGCAATTGCATTACTGGTTTATTTAGTCATTGCTTTTTCACAATTAAAAATGCGTAAACAACTGATTCAAGAAGGTAAGCCATTAAAAATGAAAATGTGGTTATTCCCGTATTTAACATGGGCGGTCATCATTTTTATTATTAGTGCGTTAACTATTATGGCATTTGACCCTAAACACGTGCATGAAATTACATCGACAGGGATTTTATCTTTATTGGTGGTTATTTCAGGTGTGGTAGTAACCAAACGTGCCAAGCTTAAAAACAATGCTGCTATGGAAAATTCTTTAGCAAAATAAGTGGGTTGTATAGATAAAAACATGCGCTGAAATCAGCGCATGTTTTTTTGCATTAACGTAAAGCTTTGCCTTCAATTGCACCGTAAGCAATACTTTTGTTGGATGGAACGAATTCACCTGTGTTGGCATCTCTGCCTTGCAGTAAATATTTTGGATTGGCTTGACCGTATTGTTCGACCGCAAGTTTTGAAAATTGCCCAATATCTGTGCTTGGTTTGCGTAAACGGTTCACCATAAGAACTTTTTGGGTTTCGCTAAAGTCTTGCATCATATTTTGATCGCCTTCGCTGTCACCTGCAACAAAGATTGGACCATAACCATATTTGCTGACTAAAAACTTCTGAATGGTTTTGGTTTTGCCAACGCCTTGCGTTTGGTAATAATCTGGACGGAAGACCGGCAAAATTTTTCCTTCTGGGCTACGCGATAATTCCATGGCATAGACGTTATTTTCGTTAATGTCATAGCCCACATTTGGATTAGACACAATTTCTTTGACTACATCGATAAAAGAAGCCGAGCAGACATAAACATCAAAACCATTGCTTTGGAATGTTTTAAATAAGTTTTGCATTTCTTTGTACGGGCGTAATCCATTTTCCCATGTAATTGAAACCACACCCGCTTGACCCGCTAATGCGGTTGGCGAAGTCCATGTTACAGGGCCAATTTTTTGATCTTTTTGCCATGCAACCGTATTTTTCACCATTTCGCGTACTTCACTGGCATTAAAGCCAGTAAACAGATAAGTCACCCAAGGATAAGACACCTCATGTGCAAAAGTGTCGCCAATGGCAGCATACAAATAACGCATTTTGGTAATGAAATTTTGGTAATGTGGGCTTTGCTGAATTTGTTCAAGGCTTTGTTTGCCTTTTAAGCCACTGTAATGTGCATACAACCAACGGTAGCTTTCGATAATATCGGGCGCAATCTGATTAATATTGACTGCATGGCCTTGTTGATTATTATATTCAGCAACAAAATTGTCATTTCCAATATCTTTTCGGATAATTTGGTTCAGCTGTTCTGGGCTGACTTTAAAGTCTAAATGTTCTAATTGGTAAATTAGCGTGGCTTCTTCAATGTCTAAAAACACTGAAGTATTGTCAAAATCTGTCACAATATAAGGCGGCTTCGCTGGATTATAAGTTGGGCTATTTTTGCCATATTGCTGAATGAGTTGCTCAAGTTGCTGGCGGTTAAAGGCATCCCAATGTCCGGCTTCAAGCACAACCTGTTGCGGGCTAGGTGCGGTGGTGACAACAGGTACGGTGGTCTGAATACTGTGACAGCCTGTAATGGCGAGTATCCCTGCCACAACAGCAGATGTAAGAATTTTTTTTGAATTTTGAAGTTGCATAAGTGGTTGATCCATCAATGAAAGTTTGTAGTAAACTTACTGTCAGAACATGACAGCATGATGAAAACATTTAAGCAAAATTGATACCAATAAACTTAAAACTGCCAAGCAAAAAAACGTAGATCACCTTGTGCGGAAATTTCTAAAATCATGGCTTCAGCAGGATTTTCTCGCCAATCGCCTAATACAATGCGTTGTTGAGTTGCAGAAATTTTGTGAATTTTCGGTCGATGGGTATGTCCATGAATCAGCGTTTGAATGTGATCGGGCATGGCCTGTGCAACGGCATCAGCATTCACATCCATAATGGCATAATTTTTATTTTGTTTTTCAGCGTGACTTTTTTTACGAAATCCGTTGGCAAGTTTTTGTCGAAACGCTAACGGCGTTTTCTTTAATAAGCCAAGCAACACTGGATTGCGAATGACTTTTTTAAATCGCTGATAGGCAACGTCGTCAGTACATAGTGCATCGCCATGTTCTAGGCGGTAATGCTGTCCTGCAATGTCTAAAAAGTAAGTGTCGGGCAGTAGAATCCCTGAAAATTGATCTAAAAATGCTTGTCCTAAGGCAAAGTCACGATTACCCACTTGAAAATAGATTTGATTGCCACATGCATTAAAATGCTGAAGCGCACGCACAATTTCATCGAGAAATGGGCTTTTTAAATCGTCACCAATCCATGCATTAAACCAATCGCCTAAAATATAAAGCTGGGTATTTCGGTGTTGATATTGTTCAAGTAACGCAAAAAACCCTCGAACAAGTCGAGGGTGTTCTGGTGACAAATGTAGATCTGCAATAAACAGATAGGTCGTCACAATCACTTCACCTGCAATTATTCAGCGATAATTTTTGCAGTTTCAATCACAACGTTTTCTAAAGGTACATCTGCATGGTAACCACGGTTGCCAGTGCGAACGCCTTTAATTTGTTCAACAATGTCTAAACCTTCAACCACTTTACCAAATACAGCATAACCCCAACCTTGAGTGGTTTTGCCTGAGTGGTTTAAGAATGAGTTGTTTTTCACGTTAATGAAAAATTGCGCAGACGCTGAATGCGGTGCTTGAGTACGTGCCATGGCAATGGTACCCGCATCGTTGGTTAAGCCATTGTCTGCTTCGTTTTCAATTGAATCACGAGTTGCTTTTTCTTTGAAGTTTTCATCAAAGCCACCGCCTTGAATCATGAAACCATCAATCACACGGTGGAAAATTACGCCGTCGTAAAAACCATCACGAACATATTCTAAAAAGTTAGCGACTGTTTTAGGTGCTTTGTCACTGTTCAGCTCAAGAACAATACGACCTTTGTTGGTATTTAATTCAACTTGAGGAAAACTCATTCCATAATCTCCTAGACATGGCAAAAAGCCATGGGTTTTTGTTGAGAGAAGCATAAGCAAACTGTAAACTACATAGCAAGTATAAACGTTATTTTCTTTGTTAAAAAACTCTGATAGCGTTTTAATTATCCTAATTTGTTTTTAAATAGAAGTGATTTAACCCTATGAAGCCGACTGATGTTGTTTCAACTCTGCCTAATCCACCGACATCGAACCATTCCACGCCTGTCGACGCCGCGCAGCAAGAACAACAGCCTGGCTTAGATTTTATCCGTCAAGTCATCACTCAAGACCTTGCAGATGGAAAAACCAATACAGTGGTGACGCGTTTTCCACCTGAACCGAATGGTTATTTACATATTGGCCATGTGAAAGCCATTTGTTTAAACTTCGGTGTGGCTGAAGAATATAACGGCTATTGTAACTTGCGTTTTGACGACACCAATCCAGATGCCGAAGAACAAGAATATGTCGATGGTATTGCCAACGATGTAAAATGGCTCGGGTTTAACTGGAAAGGTGAGCCTTGCTATGCGTCTAGCTATTTCGACCAATTATATACATGGGCCGTGCAGTTAATTGAACAAGGCGATGCTTATGTCGATTTACAAAGTCCTGAAGAAATTCGCTTAAATCGTGGTAATTTTGTAGCAGTGGGTAAAAACTCACCACATCGCGATGCGTCAATTGAAGAAAATCTTGCGCGTTTTGAACAAATGCGTGATGGGTCGTTTAAAGAAGGCCAAGCGGTCCTTCGTGCCAAAATTGATATGGCCAGCCCAAATGTGCACATGCGCGACCCAATTTTGTACCGTGTATTGCACTCTGAGCATCACCAAACAGGCGATAAATGGAAAATTTATCCAATGTATGATTACGCGCATCCATTGTCGGATGCGATTGAAGGCGTCACCCATTCATTATGTACTTTAGAATTCCAAGATCACCGCGCGTTTTACGATTGGGTGATTGCCAAAGTGCATTCACCGGCTGTGCCACGTCAGTACGAATCTTCTCGTTTAAATATTGACTACACCATTACCTCTAAACGTAAATTACGCCGTTTGGTGGAAGGTGGTTTTGTTAATGGATGGGACGATCCACGTATGCCAACAGTGGTCGGTATGCGCCGACGTGGTTATACGCCTGAAGGTTTGCGCGATTTTTGTAAGCGTGTTGGCGTGTCTAAAACTGACGGTATTGTGGATGTAGCAATGCTTGAGTTCTGTATCCGTCAATCGTTAGAAAATGCCGCAGCACGTGGTATGGCGGTGCTGAATCCACTTAAAGTCACTTTAACCAATTTGCCTGAAGATTTAGATTTAACCCATTCTCGTCATCCAAATGTCGATATGGGCGAGCGTGTCATTCCGCTTAGCAAAGAAATTTATATCGACCGGAAAGACTTTGAAGAAGTGCCACCGAAAGGCTTTAAGCGCTTAACGCTTGATGGTGAAGTTCGTTTACGCCATGCCTATGTGGTGAAATGTGACGAAGTGGTTAAAGATGAAAACGGCGAAATTATTGAGCTTAAATGTTCCATTGACCCTGAAACTTTAGGCAAAAATCCTGAAGGCCGTAAAGTGAAAGGCGTGATTCATTGGGTATCTGCGACTAAAGGCGTGCCTGCTGAAGTTCGCATTTACGACCGCTTGTTTAGCGAAGCTGACCCAGAAACCGGTGATGATTTCCTAGATAATTTAAATCCAAACTCATTGCAAGTTTTACACGCCTTTGTTGAACCTGCGTTGGCGTTGGCAAATCCTGAAGATCGTTTCCAATTTGAACGTGAAGGCTATTTTGTGGCAGACCGTTACGATCATCGTGCAGAAAAACCTGTGTTTAACCGTATCTTAGATTTAAAAGATAGCTTTAAACCTGAAAAGAAATAAAGCGTTGTTTTCATTAATGTAAAAAATGGGAGCAATCGCTCCCATTTTTATTGGTATTTTAGTCATAAAGAATTTGTTAGAAACTGCCGTATGCTCCGAAAATTTTTGAATAAGCTACAGTCTGGCTTAAGCTTGAGGTAGAATAGCTGCCTTTCTTCCATGCAGCGATGATTCAGCCATGTCAGCACTCGACCTTTTTGCGATTGGTAATGCCATTATTGACCAAGAATTTCAGGTATCCGAAACATTTTTGATTGAGCAAAACTTAACAAAAGGCACGATGCAACTCACCGATGGCGATACGCAAGCGAATTTATATCAAAATTTGATGGCGCACCAAGTTTATAAAGGTCAAGCAAGTGGTGGTTCTGCTGCAAATACCACTGTGGCGTTTGCTGCATTAGGCGGTCGTGCATTTTATGGTTGCCGTGTGGGTCAAGGCGAAGCAGGGCAATTTTATTTAGATGGTTTAAGTGAAGTGGGTATTGGTACCGCACAGCAGTCAATCTGCGAAGGTGTGACAGGTACCTGTATGGTTTTAATTACCCCAGATACCGAACGTACCATGCATACTTACTTAGGTACAACCGCAGATTTATCGGTCGATCAGATTGATTATGCCACCTTAGCACAAGCAAAATGGCTATATATTGAAGGTTATTTGTCGACAAGTGACAGTGCGCGCGAAGCTGTGTTAAAAGCACGTCAAGTTGCCAAGCAGCATCAGATTAAAACGGCTTTGTCTTTGTCTGATCCAGCAATGGTGCAATATGCGCGCGCAGGCTTAGAAGAAATGTTGGCAGAAGGTGTCGATTTATTGTTTTGTAATGAGCAAGAAGCCTTATTATTTACCCAACAAGGCACGCTTGATGCAGCGCTTGAACAGTTGCTGACATACAATAACACTGTGGTTATTACCTTGGGTGAAAAAGGTGCATTGGTTGCAACATCTGCCGAAAAAACCTATGTGGATGGTCGCAAAGTGAAAGCGGTTGACACCAATGGGGCAGGTGATGCGTTTGCAGGTGCCTTCCTTTATGCAGTACAACAAGGCTTTGATTTAGAACAAGCTGCTGAATTAGCAATTTTGATTTCAAGTGAAGTGGTCGCACAGTTTGGCCCTCGTTTGGCAGTAGAAAAATATGCTAGACTGCTCAAAACAATGGAACTGGATCTTGCATAATGGATAAGATTTGTATGACTGAGGATGTTCCCGAGCGAGAAGCTCGGGCGTTTGAGCTTGCAAACGGGGACAATATTTTTGTAACCCAACGCGATGGCGTATTTTATGCCTATAAAAACGTCTGTCCTCATCTACAGGTTGAACTCGAATTTTTAGAGAATCAATTTCTCGATCAAGATCAAGAATATATTGAATGTTCAACACATGGCGCTTTATTTGAAGTGGAAACAGGCGCGTGTATTGCAGGTCCGTGTTCTGGTGAATTTTTACAAAAAATAGCAATTACTGTGCATTCCGATGGCGGCATCTATCTTTCCTAATTTTGTGCCCTTGCACAACTTTTTGACCCATACTGAACTGTTACCATTTCATTTAAGTGTTGTGACATTGGTGGTGCTGAGCCTAATTGAAACCATTGGTTTTTATTTAGGCGTGCGTCCATTTTCCTTTTTACGCCGTTTAATGCCGCGCGTGTGGGCAGTATCTTTATTTCAAATTAAATTTTCGAAAATTCTGATTCTTATTTTCTTTTTAATTAACTTTAGTTTTGCGGGTTACTTTTTACAATTTTTCTTCTTTTCTTATCAGCAAAATTTTACCCCTTTTGGTTATTTGCTGTTGCCCGCATTGGTGATTGCCTTATTTTTTACGGTGTTTATGATTCACTGTTTAGATCAGGTGATTAAACCTAAATTTGAAAGTCGACAACTGAATTTGTTGGGCCGATTGGCCACCATTAGTAGCGGGAATGCTCGACCTGAAAGTACCGCCCAAGCACGTGTTCGCGATGAATATGGGCAGTTACATTATGTGCAAGTTCGTTCCGAATTTGGCGAAATTCCTTTACATGCGCAAATTATTTTAATTCGTAAGCAAGATTCCTATTACATTGCTAAGGAAATTATTGAATCGAATCATTTATTAGAAGATGACTTGTTTGATACGCCTGCACCTAAGGTATAACGTCATTTTTTTAAAGTCGGTTATTCTGAGCGGTTTTTTTTCTGTTGTTCTAGCATGGTTTTAATCAGCTTAATTTTAGCTTGGTCTTTAAGTTTCTTTTTAATATATAAAACCAATGCAAAACTGGTGGTTGCCAGTGTTAAAAATAAGCTATTCATATAACTCATGACCGAACTGACATAGCCGATAGTGGTCAGTCGATTCATCATTTTAAGCACTTGTGGACTACTTTCGACACCCGTAATGGCCCAACTACATAAATGTTCGCAATTATTAATAATCAGGTGATACTGATTTTCATGCATACGAGAACGCATCCGCTTTACAATGGCGCGTCCTTTGTATTTTGGGTTTTCGTAATGGCGTATCCCAATCACTTTACCGTGTGAGAATTGGCGGATAGACGTCATTTCTATCGGTTTTTTCTTAAAAAAATGCGCAAGGCCAGAGTAATGAATGACACGACCGCGTCCTGCATAAATACCGTGGTGGGTATAGCCAAAATGTTTAACAATTAAATGTGCCCCTAAGGGGAAAGACGATGATTGCGCTAATCTTTTGTTCACAATAATTCGATCGTTGTAGAGCATTGGACGGAAGAACAGATCATTTATATTAGCATGACTTTAAATCTGGGTTTGTTGATATTTGATAAATGCGGTGAATCAACGTATTTTATTCATTCAAGCGCTACGACATATTGCTTAAACGAGATGAGATAAGTAACTAAAACACTCAAGTTTTACGTGAAAATTGGTGTGCTCTATCGCTATAATGCAATGATGAAAACCAATCCCAATTTTATAGGAAATTACATGACTGTAGATGTTACTGAGACCCTTACTCACACTGTTCATCCTGCGTTTCAGTTACTACGTCAACACCATGTTGAAGCTTTAGATATCGAAGTTTATGAATATAAACATAAGGTCACAGGCGCTGTGCATTATCATCTGGCCAGTGAAAACGATGAAAATGTATTTTTAGTGGCATTTCGTACTCAGCCGATGGATTCAAAAGGCGAAGCGCATATTTTGGAACATACCGTGTTATGTGGTTCAGAAAAATATCCGGTACGTGACCCATTCTTTTTAATGATTCGCCGTTCACTCAATACTTTTATGAATGCCTTTACGGCGGCAGATTGGACTGCGTATCCATTTGCGACACAAAACAAAAAGGATTTTCAAAACTTATTGTCGGTTTATTTAGACGCCGTGTTTGCCGCGAATTTAAATCCACTAGATTTTGCACAAGAAGGCATTCGTGTTGAGTTGGATGAAAATAATAAACCAGTATTTAAAGGCGTGGTATTTAATGAAATGAAAGGTGCTATGAGTTCACCTTCAGATCAGTTATACCATCGTTTAGCGCATCATTTATTCCCAGCGACCACGTATCACTACAATTCAGGTGGCGAACCTAAAGATATTCCCGATTTAAGTTACGATGAATTGGTGGCTTTTTATCAGTCACATTATCATCCAAGTAATGCCATTTTCATGAGCTTCGGTAATCAATCTGCGTACGATTTACAAGAACAGATTGAAACATTGGCGCTGCATAAATTTGAAAAAGGCACCACGCTGCATTCAAAACCAGAACAACGTTTAAGCGCACCGTTAGCAGTCACCGAAACTTATGCCGTTGATGGCGATGATTTAAGCAATAAAACCTATCATGTGTTGTCTTGGTTGTTGCCAGAATCGAGCGATATCAAACTGCGTTTAGGCATGCGTTTGGTTGAAGGCATTTTGCTAGAAAATTCAGCATCGCCATTGCGTCATTATTTAGAAACTTGTGGTTATGCCGACTCGACTGGTCCATTTATGGGGGTTGATGACAGCAACTTTGAAATGACTTTTTATTGTGCGGTGCAAGGTTCAGAAGCTGAACATGCCGAAACATTCAAAGACGGCGTGCTTAAAATTTTGGCAGATGTTGCCGCGCAGCCGATTGAGCAAGCAGAGATTGATGCCATTTTGCATCAAATAGAATTGCATCAACGTGAAATTGGCGGAGATGGTTCGCCGTATGGTTTAAGTCTGATTTTAAATGGATTAGGCAGCGTGATTCACCATAGCGACCCTGTGCGTGTGTGGGATGTCGATCATGCAATTGCAATGGTAAAAGAAGAACTCAAAGACCCAATGTGGTTGTCGAACTTAATTCAACAGCATTTATTAGACAATCCGCATCGCGTGCAACTGACTTTGGTGCCGAATGCTCAGCAATCTGCACAAGAGCAAGTGCTAGAACAAGAACGTTTAGCGCAAATAGATGCAGCCTTAACCGAAGATGATCGTGCCAAAATTAAAGCCGACACAGTTGCACTGCAACAACGTCAAGAAACAGTGGATGATTTAAACCTATTACCTAAAGTTGGTTTAGAGGATATTCCTGTGGCATTGCAGATTGCGCAAGGGCAATTGCGTGAAATTATCAGTAACGGCGCAGATATGCCGCTGCATTTGTATCATGCTGGCACCAATGGTTTGTACTATCAACAAGTCTTGATTCAAATTCCAGACGAGATTGTACATTCGCCGTATTTTGGATTGCTTTCGGTGTTGATGGGTGAAGTGGGCGCTGGTGAATATGACTATTTAACTTTGCAGCAAATACAAACCGCAGTCAGTGGTGGTTTGGGCATGGGTGCATCGCTACGCAGCGCAGTGAATGATGCAGAAAAAATTAGTGCATGGTTGACCTTAACCACCAAATCGTTAGCCGATCGCTTTGATGCGATTGAGCTATTAAAAGTGGCCTTTGAACAGCTACGTTTTGATGAAAAATCACGTATTTTAGAATTATTGCAGCAACGTAAAACCCGTTGGCAGTCGCGTTTGTCTGGCTCAGGGCACAGTTATGCAATGCAAATTGCCTCTCGTAACATGAGCGGTCTGGCGCAGCGTGATTATATCAGTACCGGGTTGGGCGCATTAAATTGGTTAGGCGAGCTGATTCAACGTATTGAAAATGATGATTCTGAATATGCTGCATTTATTCAAGAATTACAAAATATTCATCAACTGTTATTGCAAGCGCCAAAACAATTTTTATTGGTGTGTGAAGAATTACACAGCGAGCAATTGATCGAACAGGTACAACAGGTTTGGACTCAGGTTAATGTTGCAAAAGACGTACCAAGCTTGAGCAAAACAGATAAGCAGGTTACAGCAGACGATCAGGCGTGGTTGATCCAAACCAATGTTCAATTCTGTGCTTCGGCATATCCTGCTGTGACGGTGAATCATCCCGATGCGGCACCGCTCATGGTGTTGGCCGCTTATTTACGTAATGGTTTCTTGCATAGCGCCATCCGTGAAAAAGGCGGTGCTTATGGTGGCGGCGCTAACTATGATGGCAATGCTTGTGCTTTCCGATTCTTTAGTTACCGCGACCCACGTTTAAGCGAAACCTTTGCCGATTTTGAAGCCAGTTTACAATGGCTAATGACATCGACACATCAGCCACATCAACTTGAAGAAGCGATTTTAGGTTTAATTGCAGGTATGGATAAACCGGGTTCACCTGCGGGCGAGGCTATTACTGCATGTTATGCATTATTGCATCAACGTACGCCAGAATTTAGAAATGAAATGCGTTCAAGATTATTGGCGGTGACGCTTGCCGACTTACAACGTGTTGCAGAGCAGTATTTGTTAACAGTGAAACCCGTTAAAGCTGTGGTTGCACCATTTGCAAAACGCGAACAACTTGAGCAATTAGGATTTGATATTCAACAGGTTCATTAATTGGAGAAAGTGCCAATGCCGTTCAAAACATTTGAACACACAGCCATGATGCGAGCCATGCTTCCGCTTTTAGGCAGCTTGCTTTCATCGGCTGTATTTGCCGAAGATGCTGCAACATTTCATCCTGTCAGTGCAACTGCCTGTTCGGGGATTTTAAGCGATGCCGACCGATTGGTGTGTTATGACAGTTACTTTAAAGCACAGCAAGACAGTTTGGTAGACAGCAAAACAGAAACAGCAGAACCCAAAACTTATGCTGCACCGCTGCAAGCTGCCGCAGAAAAACCTGTTGCAACTGAAGATGATGACAGTTTAAAGGCGAAATTGGCGCGGTCTTTGCACTTTATTTATTCTGCCGATGCCAGCCCAATGTCTGCCAATCAATCGTTATTGGATAGCCGTTGGGAGCTTTCGCCACAAAGTAAGCTCGGCACATGGAATATTCGTGCCTATAAACCCGTTTACGCATTACCAGTTTTTTGGACCAGTAATCGCAATGAATTACCGCATAGTGCTAATCCTGTAAACACGGTGACCGAACGCCAAAACTTAAACTTTACCGAATCTAAGTTTCAGTTATCTTTAAAGACCAAAGCTTGGGAAAATATTTTTGGTGATAATGGCGATTTATGGTTGGCTTATACCCAGTCCTCACGTTGGCAAGTGTATAACTCGGAAGATTCACGCCCGTTTCGGGAAACCAATTATGAACCCGAAGCCAGTTTAATTTTCCGCACCAATTATAATTTATTGGGCTTAGATGGTCGCTTGCTTGGGCTATCGTTTAATCATCAATCGAATGGTAAAGCCGATCCGTTTTCACGCAGTTGGAACCGTGTCATGTTAAATTGGGGATTAGAGCGTGGTAATTTTGCGTTAATGATTCGCCCGTGGTATCGCATTCCAGAAGATGCAGTAGACGACAATAACCCCGATATTGAAAATTATATGGGACGTGCCGATCTCACCGCATTTTATAAATGGAATGATCATAACTTCTCATTAATGCTGCGCCATTCGTTAAGATCTGGCGATAATTCTCATGGTGCGATGCAGTTTGATTGGACTTTCCCAATTAAAGGCAAATTACGTGGTGAATTACAATATTTTAATGGCTATGGCGAGAGCCTAATCGACTATAACCACCGTGCCAGTTATATCGGTGTCGGTGTGTCCTTAATGGATTGGTTCTAAGCTTTAAAAATCCTCCGTAAATGGGGGATTTTTTTTCTGCCATGATCTTAGATTCGTCTGTTATGGCATGACTCCATTCAACGTATTCCTTTTGCTGCATCCTCCATCAATCATATTCTTATAAAAAGATGCGATAAATATTCTTTTATTTAAAGCAAAGCAAGGGCTTATTTCCGTACCCAGCAATTGCAAATAAAAATCCATTCGGGCTTTATTTAGCAGGTTATTTTGCTGAAAAATTCTCCAAAAACACCTTATTTTTCAGTTCATTCGACCAAAGTCTAGTTTGAAAGGTTTTGTTTGAGTTTTGATCTTAATTTAATCTTAGTATTTGATAAATATATAGAAAATTTAAAAAGCTCGCTTTGTTGCCTTTTTTAATTGGTCTGACCTTTAATGGGGTGAATTGAATCTTGCTTGTGATATATCCCCGAGATAATTACAATGATGGCGCAAATACGACCATTTTATTGCTTAAATTGGTCTGACCAATAAGAATTTTGATCGTTGTTCTAAACAACAATCGTTTTAAGCATTTCAAGGAGATGAAAATGCTTGCACAATGGCAACAAGTTTACGACCCAATGGGGAATATTTGGCTTTCTAGTTTAATTGCACTTATTCCTATTATTTTCTTTTTCCTTGCTTTGGCTGTATTTCGCTTAAAAGGCAGCATTGCAGGAACCATTACCGTTATTTTGGCTTTATTGGTTGCACTGTTTGCATATCAAATGCCGACTGCAATGGCTTTTGCATCTATCATCTATGGTTTTTTTTATGGCTTATGGCCAATTTCGTGGATTATTATTGGCGCGGTGTTCTTATACAAAGTTTCGGTAAAAACAGGGCAGTTCGATATTATTCGATCTTCCATTTTATCGCTGACTGAAGACCAACGCTTACAAATGTTATTGGTCGGTTTTGCCTTTGGTACCTTTTTAGAAGGTGCTGCGGGTTTTGGTGCACCCGTTGCCATTACTGCAGCTTTACTGGTAGGTCTTGGCTTTAAACCATTGTATGCAGCGGGTTTGTGCTTAATTGTGAATACTGCACCTGTTGCTTTTGGTGCAATGGGAATTCCAATTATTGTTGCTGGGCAAGTTTCGGGTGTAGAAACACACGCTATTAGCCAAATGGTGGGTCGTCAGTTGCCGTTTATGGTGCCAATTGTCCTATTTTGGATTATGGCAATTATGGATGGCTGGCGTGGTGTGAAAGAAACATGGCCTGCGGTATTGGTGGGTGGTGGTGCGTTTGCCTTGGCACAATATTTAACATCTAACTTTGTTGGCCCTGAATTACCCGACATTACCGCTGCAATTGCATCTTTAATCAGCTTGACGATTTTACTTAAATTTTGGCAGCCAAAGCATATTTTCCGTTTTAAAAATGAAGATGCACTTGCTCCGCAAGAAGATTTGGCAGCGCAAAAACAAAAATATCCTGTGGCGAAAATTATTAAAGCATGGTCACCCTTTGCAATTTTAACGGCAATGGTCACACTGTGGAGTATTAAACCATTTAAGAGTTTGTTTACCAAAGATGGCGCATTACACGACTGGGTGATCAGCATTAAAGTGCCATATTTGCATCAGTTGGTACAAAAAATGCCACCTGTGGTTGCCAAAGTCACTGACTACGATGCGGTGTATAAATTCGATTGGTTATCTGCAACAGGTACTGCAATTATTATCGCCGCGATCATTTCAATTATTTTCTTAAAAATGCGTCCTGCCGTTGCAGTCTCGACTTTTTTTGAAACCATAAAAGAATTGAAAACGCCAATTTATTCGATTGGGATGGTGCTGGCATTTGCATTTATTGCCAACTATTCAGGCATGTCTGCAACATTGGCTTTAGCTTTGGCGCATACAGGTAAAGCATTTACCTTCTTTTCGCCGTTCTTGGGTTGGTTGGGGGTTTTCTTAACGGGTTCAGATACCTCTGCCAATGCGTTATTCAGTGCATTACAAGCCACAACAGCGCATCAAATTGGTGTTCCGGACGTACTTTTGGTGGCTGCTAATACCTCAGGCGGTGTAACCGGAAAAATGATTTCACCACAGTCAATTGCAATTGCGTGTGCTGCAACCGGTTTAGTCGGCAAAGAATCTGATTTATTCCGTTTTACTGTTAAACACAGTATTTCATTTACCGTCATGATTGGTATTATCATTACCCTTCAAGCATACGTATTCCCGTGGATGATTCCATAATCACGGGTCAAAGGAAGGTGATATGAAAATTGCAGATCAAGTGATACAACAGCTTTCAAAGTTGATTGAACAACAAGACATGCAGGTTGGAGATCGCCTTCCTTCAGAACGTAAGCTCTGTGAGCAATTAACCGTATCGCGCGCATCCTTACGGGAGGCGCTGCAAAAAATGAACAATATGGGCATTTTGGTGAGTAAGGTCGGTAATGGCACCTATTTAGAAAAGTTGCCCGATCATTGGTCGGAACAATTTATCATTCAACCGATTAGCTCACTGATTCATGAAGATCCGTTATATCGTTTTGATGTACAAGAAGCACGTTTGGTTTTAGAAGGAGGCACGGCATGGTATGCCGCACAACGCGCTACCGAAGAAGATCGTGCCAAAATTCATTTTTATTACGATCAAGTCTTACATTTTCAGTCATCTGGCGATGCCGACAAAGCATCTGAAGCCGATGCAAACTTTCATTTGGCCATTGCCGAAGCATCGCACAATAGCGTACTCATCCAAATGATGCGCAGCCTATTTAACCTACTGCAATACAACGTGGTATTGGGTCGCCGTAAAATTTATACCGACAGTCATAAATTTGAACAATTGCATTTACAACATTCGCAAGTCATGGATGCCATTGACCGACAAGACCCAGAAACGGCGCGCGCCAGTGTGTGCAGCCATATTGAATATATTATTGAACAAGTTCGTGGAATTGATGAAACAGAAGCACGCATGCAACGTGTTTCTCGATTAAAGAGGATAGATTTAAAATGATCATTTCGTCTGCAAATGACTACCGTGAAGCGGCACGTCGCCGTTTACCGCCATTTTTATTCCATTATATCGATGGTGGTGCCTATGCCGAGCACACCCTAAAGCGTAATGTTGAAGATTTATCGCAAATTGCACTCAGACAACGTGTTTTAAACGATATGTCGTCTTTAAGTTTAGAAACAGAAATTTTTAATGAAAAATTAACTCTGCCAGTGGCTTTATCGCCTGTGGGTTTAACGGGGATGTACGCACGCCGTGGTGAAGTGCAAGCCGCGGTGGCAGCAGATAAAAAAGGCATTCCATTTACGCTTTCAACGGTGTCGGTTTGTCCAATTGAAGAAGTTGCTCCAGCCATTGAACGCCCAATGTGGTTTCAATTATATGTTCTTCGCGACCGTGGCTTTATGAAAAATGCCTTAGAACGTGCCAAAGCGGCTGGATGTACCACCTTAGTTTTTACTGTA
Organism: Acinetobacter sp. MD2(2019); assembly: GCF_035615615.1. Taxonomy (NCBI): domain Bacteria; kingdom Pseudomonadati; phylum Pseudomonadota; class Gammaproteobacteria; order Moraxellales; family Moraxellaceae; genus Acinetobacter; species Acinetobacter sp. MD2(2019). Next base: position 51,616 of record NZ_VTDU01000011.1, read on the forward strand.
GATATGCCCGTGCCCGGCGCGCGTTACCGCGATGCACATTCAGGCATGAGTGGGCCAAACGCAGCCATGCGCCGTTATTTACAAGCCATGACACATCCGCATTGGGCTTTAAATGTTGGGCTTATGGGGCGTCCGCACGATTTAGGCAATATCTCGAAATATTTGGGTAAACCGACCGGTCTTGAAGACTATATCGGATGGTTGGGTTCAAACTTCGATCCATCCATTTCTTGGAAAGATTTGGAATGGATTCGTGATTTTTGGGATGGCCCAATGGTCATTAAAGGCATTTTAGACCCTGAAGATGCAAAAGATGCGGTGCGTTTTGGTGCAGATGGTATTGTGGTATCGAATCACGGTGGGCGTCAGCTAGACGGTGTGTTATCGACCACGCGTGCATTGCCGGCAATTGCCGATGCTGTGAAAGGCGATCTGAAAATTTTAGTCGATTCAGGGATTCGTAATGGGCTAGATGTGGTGCGTATGTTAGCCATGGGGGCAGATTTATGTATGCTTGGGCGTGCGTTTGTCTATGCATTAGGTGCTGAAGGCGGTGCAGGTGTTTCTAATTTACTTGAATTGATTGACAAAGAAATGCGCGTTGCCATGACACTCACCGGCGCAAAATCGATTCAAGACATTAATCAAGATTGTTTGGTGAATTTAAATCGCATCACTGCATAAACTCAAATGACCAAGTCCGGTAACGCATCTGCCGCGACTTGGTCTTCTGTTTTGATACAAGTCATCACACTGACCCTCATGAGTACAATACAATGCCAGATCAACATCAACCATTCACGCAGGTCTTAGAACAACTCAAACACATTGTGGGCGAGCAATATGTGTTGACCGATGATCAACAAACACGGTTCTATCGTCAAGGTCGTCGTTATGGCAGTGGGCAAGTCTTGGCGGTCGCTGTGCCGGCAACTTTATTAGAACAGTGGCAAGTATTGCAGGTTGCTGTTGCCGCAGATTGTATTGTCATCATGCAAGCGGCCAACACTGGTTTAACCGGAGGATCTACACCTTTTGGTGACGATTATGATCGCCCAGTCATTATTTTAAGTACCCGCCGATTGGCTGGTGTACAGGTCATTAACGATGGCAAACAAGTGGTTTGTTTACCCGGCGCAACATTAGATGTTCTAGAGCGCAAACTGAGTCCACTGAATCGCGAGCCGCATTCGGTGATTGGTTCATCCTGTATTGGGGCATCGGTACTAGGCGGAATTTGTAATAATTCTGGGGGAGCGTTGGTGCGCCGTGGGCCGGCTTACACCGAATTGGCACTCTATGCACGTGTAAATGCCGAAGGAACGCTTGAGTTGATTAACCATTTGGGCATTGAGCTTGGTGAAAATCCCGAAGAGATTTTGCAGCGCTTACAAGCAGGGCAATATCAAGCCCTCGATATTCAAAATAATGCAAATTGTTGTGCATCAGACCATCGTTATGCACACGATGTACGTCAGGTGGATGAGCACAGTCCGGCACGTTTTAATGCCGATCCAAGTCGCTTATTTGAAGCCTCCGGTTCTGCCGGCAAAGTATGTGTATTTGCTGTGCGTTTAGATACCTTTGAAAAAATTCCAAGTCAGGTATTTTATGTGGGGTCGAATTCCATCGATGATTTAACCGCAATTCGCCGTTATTTACTGACGGACTTACCGCGATTACCGATTGCTGGTGAATATATCCACCGTGTCGCTTACGACATTGGCGCAAAATACGGCAAAGACAGTTTTTTATTTATTGAAAAATTTGGTACGGCGAATGTGCCGAAAGCATTTGCTTTAAAAGATAAAATTGATGGTTTTTTAGAGCGCTTTAACATTCGTGGATTCACCGACCATATTTTACAGGCGATAACGGCGGTATTACCAAATCATTTACCCAAACGCATGAATGAATTTCGAGATCTGTACGAACATCATTTAATTCTGCGCATCGAAGATCAGGACGTTGCCGCGGTTAAAGCATTTTTAACAGCGTATTTTGCGAGTAACACAACCGGTAACTTTTTTTTATGCGATACCGATGAAGGGCGCAAAGCCTTTTTACATCGGTTTGCTGTGGCGGGTGCTGCCATTCGCTATCGCGATACGCATCGGCATGAAGTAGAAGATATTGTCGCGTTAGATATTGCACTGCGCCGAGATGATCGCGAGTGGATGGAAACTCTGCCAGAGGATATGAATGATGCGATCATTCATAAACTCTATTATGGACATTTTTTGTGTCATGTCTTTCATCAAGACTATATTGTTAAAAAAGGCATTGATCCTTTAGCAATGGAGCATCAAATGTGGGGGCTGCTCGATCACCGTGGCGCGGAATATCCTGCCGAACATAACGTCGGGCATTTGTACGTTGCAAAACCTGCCTTAAAACAACATTATCAGGCTTTAGATCCGACCAATAGTTTTAATGTTGGGATTGGTCATACCTCGAAGCGTAAAAATTGGCAAAATTAAGCTTTAACCCATTCAAGTGCATCTAATGATGCACTTTTTTAACGTTTAATTTTCGTGATTAATAAATAAAAAATTATAAAAATCATTCATATAATTAAAACCATTAAACATATTTAATATAAAAGCGAGATATATATTTTCATTCATTTAAAAATATTTAAAATTTATTATATAAAACAATTAAATGTGATTAACTTAATTTAAACTGTTTTTTTTATTCTAACAAGATTTGTTTATGTAACTTTGTGTTGTTTAATTCACACTTTTACGTTAAAAATTAATTTAATTAACTTTATTGGGTATACAATTCAATCCATAGAGAAATAGTATGAATTCTCAGTTCACAGTCTGTAATTTCCCCAAATTACAGACTTTTTTTATGCCTATCGATTGATTATCCAACTTGAATATCGGTAACAGGGTGTTTGACACGGCTTTTCTTAGGTGTTGCGATTAAATAAGCCAAGGTGAGTGGCCCCAAACGACCGGCATACATCAGTAAGCTCAGTAAGATTAAACTCGATGGATGAAGGTTGGCGGTAATACCATGCGATAAACCGACCGTACATGCAGCAGAAACCACTTCAAACAATACATCAATAAACGATTGTTTCGGTTCTAAAATGAATAAGCCAAACAAGCCGAAAAAAATAAGTACAGAGGTAATAAGCGTAACTGCAAGCGCTTTAAAGGCCGTTTCTGGTGAAATTGCATGATTAAGTATTCGTATTTCATCGTTACGGCGTAAAAATGTAATCACACTAAACACTAATACAATGAACGTACCGATTTTAATCCCGCCGGCTGTACTTAAAGATCCACCGCCAATAAACATCAGAAAAAGCGTGAGTAGGGTCGAGGCATTGGTCATTTGGGAAACATCTAAAGTATTAAATCCTGATGAGCGTGGTACGGTGGCGTGAATCCATGCATTGAGTGCTTGATCTTGCCAAGACATCAACGCCAAGGTTTTTGGATTATTGAATTCGAGCAGCCAAATGAGCAAAAATCCACCCACATTTAACAGAATCACGGTGAGTAAAACCAATTTACTGTTGGTGGTCAGCCGTTTCCAACTGCGTTTTTCTTTTAAATCCATGAGGATTAAAAACCCTAAACCGCCACTTATATACAAACTGCTAATGGTCAGACAAATAGCTGTATTGCGATGAAAATCGATTAAGCCATGTGGTGAGAGTGCAAAGCCTGCATTGTTAAAAGCAGAAATACTATAAAAAATTGCAAAATGCAGTGCTGTGCCAAAACTAAGCTGTTCTGACCAAAGGATGGTTAAAATAATGGTGCCGATCACTTCAAAGAAAATGGTATAAATAAATACATTTTTAGCAATGCTGGTGGCTTTACTTAAACTGGTTTGCCCAAGCGTATTTTGCACCATTAGCTGTTCTTTTAAGCCTAAATTGGGCGATAAACTTAATGCAGCCAAAACTGCGAAAGTAGTAAAACCTAAGCCGCCAATTTGAATGAGAGATAACAGAACAATCTGCCCAAAAGCGGTTAGGGTTTGTCCAATTGGAACAATGGATAATCCGGTAATAGTGACTGCCGAAGTTGCTGTAAAAAAAGCATCAATCCAACTTAAATTACCCAAATGGGCAAAAGGTAATTTTAGTAAGCAAGTCCCAATTGCAATAAAACTTAAGAAACCCAGCGCAAGTAATTGTGGTGGACTCAGATTGACTGTTTTTTTTGTTTTAGAGAAATTCGGTGTCTTCATTTATTTAAAGCTCGAAGATAGTTTTTGTAAGTCCTGCTGTAAACCTTCAACAATTAAAATATCTTCAGGTTCTAGGGTAAAGCCTTCAGGCAGGTGATAGAAAATCTCTTGATTACGTTTTAATAAAAGGATGTGAACGCTCTGCGCATATTTTCCCATTAATCCATGTAGATGTACGCCTTTCATGTGTTCGCTAATCACGACTTTTACAATGTAATGATCATGTTCCAACGCCATATATCGGCTAACCATGGGATAGCTGAGCGTCTGTGCAATCCGAATGCCCATATCTTCTTCAGGATGAATGATTTTATCCACCCCTAAATGCGATAAAATGGTGTGGTGTGATTTGGTTTTTGCCTTCACCCAAACATGCTGAATATCTAAGTTTTTTAGATTTAAAACACATAAAATGCTGGCTTCAATATCTTCTCCAATGGCGACAATTGCAGCTTCCGATTTTTGTACATTTAATTCTTCTAAGACTTTTTCATCGGTGGCATCGGCAATCACCGCATGTGTAATATGGTCTGCCACTTGTTCAATATTACGTTGCTCGGTGTCTATTCCAATCACGTCGTGTCCAAGTTTAGTCAGCTCTAATGCAATGGTTTGTCCAAAACTACCTAAACCAATGACGGTGAAAATGGCCATTTTTATCCTTATCAATGAACAATATGATCTGGCATGATTGTAAAATGAAATGAGAATGAAGGCACGTTAAAATAAATAATTGATACATCGATAAGTTTAAAAAGAATGGCTGTTAAAAAATCAATGAATGTTGTGCTACATTTATTGATTACAAAAAATTTATCTATGCAGCGATAAAAACTTATTTCAACGATGCACAGTGAATGACGGCTGGTTTGGGCTTTATTTTAAGTGAGCTCATAAGAATCCCTAAAATAATAAAGCACGCACCAACTAAAATGTTTTTGGTTAAGGTTTCATGCCATAGCAAAGCACTAAAAACTAAACTCAGGATTGGAACACACATAATTGAAATAGACGCAATAAATGTGTCGACTTGCGCCACAATCCAATTCCAAAGTGCAAAAGTAAACCCTGTGCCAATAATGGCAATATAAGCCAGCCAGAGTAAATTAGAAGAATTCAACCAGACCTGATCGTCCACTTTTTCAAAGCATAAAGCCGTTATGAATAAGGCAATTCCACCCAGTAAAAATTGCCAAAGCGTTAATTTAATTTTGTCATACTGCGCAAAATGTTTTTTGATATAAATGGTGGAAAGTGCCCAGAATAAGCCTGATCCAATCAGCATCATTTGTCCTATGAGTGATTTATTGATTCCCAATTGATGCAATTGTGGCCAAAGGATGGCAATGAGCCCAATGCCACCACATACTAAGCCGACCATTTTTTGACGAGTTAAGCGCTCATTTAAAATGTAATGCGCTAACACGCCAATAAAAATGGGCATAGTAAAAACCAACACCGCAGATAATCCCGAGCCAACAAACTGCATAGCAAAGGTTTGTGTGGCATAGAAGCCGAAACAAATTAAAAAACTCAAGATCATTAACCTTTGCCATTCATTGCGTTCAGGCCAGATAGATTTGCCTAACATGCGTTGTAGCAGCATTAATGTCAGCCCCGACAAAATCAGTCGTGTGGATATAAATAGAAACGGAGGGAAAATGTGTAGGCTATGTTTCACCATTCCCCACAACGAACCCCAAATAAGACATAACAAGGTAATCGCACTGATCACTCTTAGATTCATTGGTTTTACTCGACTTGCTTTAATCATGTTATGTAGTGTATTCAATAAAACACATCATGAATAATGCTATATTTAGATGTATCAATCATTTTTTTTGATACCTTTGATGCGTGGCGTTAAGATTTAAATCTAAGTCTGTGAGATTGTTGAATGAATATAGATATGAGCGACATCCGTTCGTTTATTACGGTGGCCGAGCTAAAAAGTATTACCGCAGCTGCACATAAATTGAATTATTTACAGTCGAATATGACGGCAAAAATTAAAAAAATTGAAAATCATTATAAAAAGCAGCTATTTATTCGAAAACCGAAAGGTGTCGATTTGACTGAGTCAGGAATGCAGTTGTACACGCAATATAAAAAAATGATGTTTATGTGGGAGGAAACTGAAAATAAGATTGAACAACAAGCCAATATTCTGCGCTTTGGAACCAATACCAGTTTGGGTGGCATGCGCTTTTTTACGCCGTTTCAGCAGCTTTATAAGGCATATCCTGATTTTTCTGTAACGATGAAAACAGGCACAACAAGCCATATAGAAGATGAAATTTTAAATGGACATCTAGATATTGGTTATGTATTGGGTTATCCGACTCAAAAAAATATTCAATATATTGCAAAAGCTGAAGATGAATTGGTGATTATTGGAAAAAATCTGATTAATCATGAAAAATTACAACAGGGTCTTGCACATCAAAATATTTTATTGGCATCTGAAGCATGTTGTTATGCCACCACCTTAAATCAGATTTATGCTGAAGATCAAATTCCAAAGGGTGAACTGATACATATTTATGATCATGAAGCATTGGTGCAATTTACACAATTAGGTATGGGAATTTCGATGATTGCAAAATCGTTATTAGCAAAATTTAAAATTAAATATTATAAAGATGCACCAGAAGCCTATCGTCATATTGGTTTGTATTTAATTGCACGTAATGGACATGTTTTCACGCCAATTGAAAAACAATTTATTGGCTTGACCGATGCGCTAGATTTAACCTGATCTTAAAAGATGTATACGATATTTTTTGCATAAATTTGATGATGTTGCTTTAATCATTGTTATCAAATTCTTACTGAAGTTTTTTATAGAAAAAATCAAGAATGAAAAATGGCTACTCATTACTGAATAGCCATTTCATATTTTGCTTTTAATCAAACGATTATTTTAAGAAGCGTTTGTAGCCTAAATTATCGCTGATCTCTAGGTACGGATAACTGATCTTCTCAAGGGTTTCAATTAAAACATCTGGGTTTTCGGTTGCATCGGTCGCTTGTAAGCCAACTAAAACCCGACCTTCAGCTGCGCCGTGGTTACGGTAATGGAACAGTGAAATATTGTGGTTTGGCCCTAAACGCTCTAAGAAGGTCAGCAAAGCGCCCGGACGTTCAGGGAACTCAACACGGAACAAACGTTCGTTGTCTAAATGTGCGTGACCACCAATTAAATAACGAATATGCAGTTTTGCCACTTCATCGTCAGATAAATCATCAACATCGTAATGGGCTTGTAGCAAGCTTAAAATTTCTAAACGTTCAGTTTGACCGCCTTTTAAGCTAATGCCGACAAAAACCTGTGCAGACGATTCATCATTACAGCGATAGTTGAATTCGGTAATGTTTCGACCTTGTAAGGCACGGCAGAAATCTAAGAAAGCGCCTTTTTGCTCTGGAATGGTTACCGCGTAAATCGCTTCTTTGTGTTCGCCTAATTCGGTGCGTTCGGCAATATAACGTAAGCGGTCAAAGTTCATATTGGCGCCGCAAACAATCGACACCATATTTTTGCCTTCAATTTGGGTTTCACCCACAAATTTTTTGATTGCAGCTAAGGCCATTGCGCCCGATGGTTCGACAATACTGCGGGTTTCATCGTAAGTGTCTTTAATTGCTGCACAAATTTCGTCAGTATTTACGGTAATAATTTCAGGTTCAATGACTTTGCCTGAATCATCCGATTTCTCCATGCGTAAAATATCAAAAGGCAGTGCCCCAATTTGTGCAACCGCGGTGCCGTCTGCAAATAAACCCACTTGCGGTAAAATGACACGTTCATTGGCCTCTAGCGCAGCTTTTAAACAAGCCGATTCGTCATACTCTACGCCAACAACTTTTACATGAGGGGCAACGGCACCAAAGTAAGCGGCAATTCCCGAGATTAAGCCACCACCACCGACAGCCACAAAAATATAGTCGACTTCGCGCCATTGACGATGAATTTCGTTGGCAATGGTACCTTGACCTGCAATAACGAGTTCATCATCGTAAGGCGGAATAAAAGTTAAGCCTTCATCTTTTGCACGTTCTTGTGCGTATTTATTGGCTGCATCAAAAGCATCGCCGTGTAATACAACATTCCCACCTAAACGTTTTACCGCCTGAATTTTAATTTCTGGGGTGGTTTTGGGCATCACAATAATTGCTTCAATGCCAAGTTTTGCCCCAGACAGCGCGACACCTTGAGCATGGTTGCCCGCCGATGCTGTAATCACACCACGTTCAAGCTGTTCTTTTGACAGTTGGCTAATACGGTTATACGCACCACGCAGTTTGAAAGAGAACACGGGTTGTAAGTCTTCACGTTTGAGTCGAATATTATTATTAAGCTTTTGACTAATTCGTGGTGCTGCTTCAAGAGGAGATTCTATGGCAACATCGTAGACTGTTGCTTGTAAAATTTGTCTTACCAAGCGAAACAACATGTTCATCTTCCATTTAACAGTTTAAAATAAGCCTGCATTGTAGCAAACCCCTAAAGATTTGCGCTGATAAATTGCGGCAAATCCATCATTGATTTCAATTACTGAGTTTACTTATGAGTTTATATACAACCCAAGACGAGAAAAAGAAAGCGGCGGCTGAAGCGGCGCTGAAACATTTGCCCCGTGGTGGGATTTTAGGGGTGGGCACAGGAAGCACCGTTAATTTCTTAATTGATTTGTTGCCACAATTACAATTAGAAGCTGCAGTTGCAAGCTCAACGGCAACCGCAGAGCGTTTACAAAAGCTGGGTATTGAAGTCATTGATATGAACCACGTAGGTGGTTTAGATGCCTATGTAGACGGTGCAGACGAAATTGATCGTCATATGCACATGATTAAAGGCGGCGGTGCGGCATTAACTCGCGAAAAAATTGTGGCATCCATTGCGAAAAAATTTGTGTGTATTGTAGATGACTCTAAATGGGTGGGTCAGTTAGGACGTGAATTTCCATTGCCTGTAGAAGTCATTCCAATGGCACGTTCGGCTGTAGCGCGTAAATTGGTGGCGTTAGGTGGCGACCCAGTTTACCGTGAAGGTGTGGTCACAGATAACGGTAATGTTATTTTAGATGTTTTTAACTTAAATATCTTAGATGCATTAGAGATTGAAAAAACCATCAATAATATTCCGGGTGTAGTCACAAACGGAATTTTTGCCTTAAATAAAGCCGATATTGCCATTGTTGCTACAGACAACGGCATTGAAGAACGTATTGCTGAATAAGTAATATGACCACTTTACCTACAGTAAAGATTGTAAGACACGTCAGGGCAAAGTCTTTGCGCTTACGTGTCTATCCACATCAAATTTGCTTGACGGTGCCGCCACGCTGTGGCCAAGGGCAGATTGATCAGTTTTTGAAGCAATCGGAAGCATGGTTAATTGAAACGTGGCAGAAAGTAGGGCAACAAAACGCCGTTGATTTTCCAAAATATTTACAATTATTCGGGCAAACTGAACCGACTCAGATTCAGCGTATTGAACAAAAAAGCTTATTTCAGTTCGATGGCAGCACAAATACATTATTTTTACAGCAAGAGCATGCCGCTTTAGCATTAAAAAGATTTATTGTTGAATATGCGAAAATGGTGCTACCACAAAAATTACAACAAAATAGCCTAAGCATGAACTTACCTTTTCAGGGTTTGCAAGTTCGCCATGCTAAAAGTCGTTGGGGGAGTTGTTCAAGCAAACATAAAATTATGCTTAATGCCGCTTTGGTTTTGTTGCCAGAAGCATTAATAGATTATGTGTGTATCCATGAATTGGTGCATACTCAGCATTTTGACCATAGTCCTGCGTTTTGGCACGCCGTACAACGCTTCGATCCTAACTATCTGCAACATCAGCAGCAACTCAAACAATTTAACTGGCCAATATGGTGGCTTGAAGCTTAAAATTTGTGTGAAAAACTCGCACTAGACAACAAAAAGCCATGACTTTTATATGTGAAAGTGTTTTGAAAGTAGTTGCTTCCTGTCATACTAATCCAAGTTTAAAACACAAACATGGGGTTAAGTCGTGATTTCAGTGGGTATTGTCGGTGGAACGGGTTATACAGGTGTTGAGTTACTCAGATTATTATTAAAACACCGACAAGTACGTGTAGATGTACTCACTTCGCGTACCGAAGCTGGTAAGCCTGTGGCTGATATGTTTCCAAGCTTACGTGGCCACACCGATTTGGCTTTTTCAGATTTAGACTTGAATGTTTTAAAGCAATGCGATGTGGTCTTTTTTGCAACACCGCATGGCGTGGCAATGAAACATGCGGCTGAGCTGATTGCTGCCAATACCAAAGTCATTGATCTTGCAGCAGACTTCCGTTTGCAAAATTTACAACAATTTGAAAAATGGTATGGCATGGCACATAGCTGCCCTGACATTTTAAAAGACGCCGTTTATGGTTTGTCTGAACTGAACCGTGAGCGTATTCAATCGGCCATGGTGATTGGTAACCCCGGTTGCTACCCAACAACGGTACAATTAGGTTTAGCGCCGTTATTAAAATCAGCACAAGCCTTAATTAAACCGGAAAGCATTATTATTGATGCAAAATCGGGTGTATCTGGTGCAGGGCGTAAAGCCAGTTTAGGTATGATTTATAGCGAAAATGCCGATAACTTTAAAGCTTATGCGGTGGCAGGTCATCGTCATCATCCAGAAATTGTGGAAGCGTTAGAAGGTATTTCTGGCCAACAGGGCGTATTTAACGATCTCGTATTTGTACCGCATTTGGTTCCAATGATTCGTGGCATGCTAAGCACTATTTATGTCGATTTAACCGACGAAGCTGCTACGCTAGATGTACAAGCGTTATATGAAGCATTTTATCAACATGAAACCTTTGTAGATGTTATGCCTGAAGGAAGTTCACCTGAAACTCGCAGTGTGCGCGGTGCAAACCAGTTGCGTATTGCGTTGTATAAACCTTCACCGAAAAAACTGATTATCCTTTCAGCACAAGATAATTTGGTTAAAGGTGCAGCAGGACAAGCCATTCAAAATATGAATATCATGTTCAAGTTTGCTGAAGATGAAGGCTTGGCTGGCATTGGATTGTTACCTTAAGTTTAATTGTATAGACTCGCACGATGATGTTATGTCATTGTGCATTACTGAGTATTCGAGATGACAGAAAACGCGACAGAATCGAATAATCCATTAGATTCAAAAAATCAAACAAAAAAACCAACAACAGCATTGGCACATAAATATGTGTTGATTGGTGGTGCTGTTTTATTGGCAGGTGGTGTTGCGTTGGGTTATACGGTTGGGCATCGACAAGGGCTGACGGTGGTTGGGTATGAAGCAGATGCAGCCCAATTGGTTGAAGTGGTTAAGAAACAAAAAGAAACATTGGATAATCTTAACAAAGGCTACAACCTTGCCATTCAAGAACGCGATTTAGCCGTAAGTAATGTCGATGCTTTGACCGATGATTTAAGCAATGCAAAAGCCGATTTATCAATCGCACAAGGGCAAAGTCAAGTTTATCGCAGCGTGTTAAAAGAACGTGGTGGTTTGAGTCTGACCATTCAAAATTTAAGTATTAAACCGCTACCTGAAAATGCGTATGAATACCAACTCGATTTGGCACAAGTCAGTCCTAACGGGCGTCAGGCAGCAGGCAATGTCGAAATTCGACTCATTCGCGGTTCGGAAGTGCTTATGGTGCCAATGGAAAACAAAAACTTTAATTTTACAGATTTTGCGCGTTTAACGGGTCGATGGACCATGCCAAAAGGCTTTGTGCCGCAGTATATCGAAGTACGTGTGAATGGCGCCGTCTCTGAAATTAAGCGTTTTAGTTGGCTGCGTGGCCAAGAAGTAGATAATCCTGCCTCATTTGTCTCAGAAGTTCCTCAGGCCGAGGCGAAGTCTCAGTAAGTTATGAAATATATCACTATGCAAAATACCAAGCGTCAAACCAGTTTAAACGATGCCAAAATTTGGTTTCAACAATCGGGATATGTCGACTGGCATGTGCGCCCACTCTTGCAAGATGACGAATCTACAGAACATGAAGGTGATGTTGCGTTACAAACTGCACCACCTGAATTTAAACGTCCACCGTTATATGCTGTTGTATTATTAAACGATGATTACACGCCAATGGACTTTGTAATTGAAATTTTACAAGAATTCTTTGCAATGAACCTTGACCAAGCATCCCAAGTAATGCTAACAGTACATTATGAAGGAAAAGGTGTCGCTGGCATCTATCCGCGTGATATTGCTGAAACGAAAGCAAATCAGGTGAATAACTACGCTCGATCTCAAGGTCATCCATTACTTTGTCAGATTGAGCCAAAATCATAAGATATAGGAGGTCACATGCTCAGTCGTCAATTAGAAGTATCACTACGTTTGGCTGTCAGTATGGCACGACAAAAAAGGCACGAGTTCTTAACTGTCGAACATTTACTCCTTGCATTATTAGACAATGACTCCGCGGTAAATGCGCTCAAAGCGTGTGGGGCAGATGTTGTGATTTTACGTAAAGAACTGGAAGAATACGTAGAGCAACATACGCCAAAATTGGGTGAAAACAATGAACAAGCACCGCACCCAACCGAAAGTTTTGACCGCATTTTACAACGCGCCATTTTCCATGTTCAGTCGAGTGGAACAGACCGTACTGTAGAGGGTGCCGATGTTCTGGTTGCAATGTATTCAGAACGCGATACCTTTGCCGTGTATTTATTAAAGCGCCATCAAATTAACCGCTTGAACTTAACGCAATATTTGTCGCACGGAACACGTAAAGACGAAATTCAAGTTGAAGAAGAGGGCGATGATCTAGAAGGTGAAAATGCGTCTGCTGCATCTGGGCCGTTAGATTTGTACACCCTGAATTTAAATACTGAAGCAGCCAAAGGAAAAACCGATCCTTTAATTGGCCGTGAAAAAGAAATTGAACGTGCGGCACAAATTTTATGTCGTCGTCGTAAAAATAATCCGCTTTTGGTTGGCGATCCTGGCGTAGGTAAAACCTCTATTGCTGAAGGATTGGCTTGGTTGATTGTAAATGGCAAAGCGCCACAACCGTTAAGCAAAGCGGAAATTTACAGTTTAGATATTGGTGCGTTGGTTGCAGGGACCAAATATCGGGGAGATTTCGAAAAACGCTTAAAACAGTTGTTAAATGCGCTGAAGAAAAATCCAAATGCGATTTTATTTATTGATGAAATTCATATGATTATTGGTGCAGGCTCAAGCATGGGCAGCACCATGGATGCATCGAATCTCATCAAACCAGCATTGGCAAATGGCACTTTGCGCTGCATTGGCTCGACCACATTCCAAGAATACCGCCAAGTTTTTGAAAAAGACCATGCGTTGTCTCGCAGATTCCAAAAAATTGATGTGAATGAGCCAAGTATTTCTGAAACCATTGATATTTTACGTGGCTTAAAATCGAAATTTGAAGATTTTCATCATGTTGAATATGACGATAAAGCCTTGATTTCTGCCGTTGAACTGTCTGCTAAATTTATTAATGATCGCTTCTTACCAGACAAAGCGATTGATGTTATTGATGAAGCAGGTGCTCAGCGCCGATTAAAAACCAATGAAGACCGCACCATTACCGTTGAAAATATTGAAGATATTGTCGCTAAAATTGCGCGCATTCCACCGAAAACCGTTTCTAAAGATGACAAGTCTGTTTTAGAGAATTTAGAACGCGACTTAAAACGTGTGGTATTTGGGCAAGACGAAGCGATTACTGCACTCGCATCTGCCATTAAATTGTCTCGTGCTGGGCTTAAAGCACCAGACAAACCCGTGGGAAGTTTTGTTTTTGCAGGCCCTACGGGAGTGGGTAAAACAGAGGTGACTAAACAGCTGTCGCGTTTATTGGGCGTTGAATTGGTTCGATTCGATATGTCTGAATATATGGAACGCCATGCGGTATCGCGTTTAATTGGTGCGCCTCCGGGTTATGTCGGTTTTGATCAAGGTGGACTGTTAACCGATGCCATTCATAAAAACCCACACTGTGTTTTATTGTTGGATGAAATTGAAAAAGCGCATCCAGATGTCTATAACTTGTTATTACAAATTATGGATCATGGTGCTTTAACCGACAATAACGGCAGAAAATCAGATTTTCGTAATGTTATTCTGGTTCTGACCACCAATGTGGGTGCAGAAAGTATTTCGCGTACCAGTATGGGCTTTACCGAACAAGACAACAGCAGCGACAACCAAGAAGCCATGAAGCGGGCATTCTCGCCAGAATTCCGTAATCGTTTGGATAGCGTAATTCAATTTAAAGCATTGCCAGTGATGGTGATTGAATCGGTGGTAGATAAATTCTTAACCGAATTACAAGCGCAACTCGATGATAAAAAAGTGGTGCTTGAAGTTGATCAAAGTGCACGAGATTGGATGGCAGAAAATGGATACGACCGCTTAATGGGGGCTCGTCCAATGCAACGCTTAATTCAAGAGCATTTGAAAAAACCACTTGCTGAAATGATTCTTTTTGGTGAGTTAGCAGAGCATGGCGGCAATGTTGCAGTCACTGTGAAAAAAGACAATGGCAAAGCTGTTGGCTTGCAGCTTTCGGTTTTTGAAGATCAAACTGCTGAACCTGCCTAATGTCATTCTTTGATTTTTCCTATATAACCCGAATACTTTATGTATTCGGGTTATTCTTTTGCACTGCCATCGCTGAAATTTTAGGCTGTTACTTTCCTTATTTAATGGTAAATCAGGGGAGGTCGTATTGGTTATTATTGCCTACAGTAATTAGCCTAAGCATTTTTGTCTGGTTGTTAACTTTACATCCAGCGGCATCGGGCAAAATTTATGCTGCGTATGGCGGCATTTACATTTTTGTGGCTTTGCTTTGGCTTCGCTTTGTAGATCAAATTCCTCTTACTCGTTGGGATATTTTGGGCGGTGTGATTGTATTGATTGGTGCAGCTATTATTGTGTTACAGCCACAAGGCTTGATGAAATGAGTGTTTTTAAAATTTACACAAATAGCCTAAGCAATAAATTTTAATTTTCTAATGAATAAACTGGTATTTTTAAAATATTTAAATAGAAATTGAGTTAACTAATTTTTAAAAGAAGAGTTGCTCATAAGCGCTATTATGTGAAGTTAACTGTTTTGTACTTTAAAATTCTATTAATTTTAGAGTTATAAAACCTCATTATGTCCATATCAGAATCTCATGACCATTATCATCATATTTAACCCAAACTGCACCAGCAGGACATTCTGGTAAATAAAACCAAATTAGAATATCTGTGAGTTTTTTATCTACATATTGAGGAGGAAATTTTTCTTTAAATAATGAAATCTGGTCTGTCACAGAACCAATTAAAAAATCTCCATTTTTTGCTAATTTTAATTGATCACTTGTCATTAAATATTCTAGTATAGCTAAAAATATAAAGTTTGCTACACTATAAAAAAACCTACTAGCTACTGTTATGCCTAAGCCATATTCCAATGATCTTCGCCACAAAGCTCTGAACTACTACAAAGAATGCCAGAATAAATCTAAAACTTGTATCATTTTTAAGATCGCAAGAACCACTCTAGATCTATGGATCAAACTTGAAAAGCATCAGGGAAATGCAAATAGACCTCATCCCGACAAAGCAGGTCGACCCTATAAAATTAAAGACTTACAAGCGTTCAAAAGCTTTGTTGAAACAACGGCATTTTCACAGGCTAAAGATCTAGTGCCATTATTTGAACAAACATTTGGTTATTGCGTCAGCTATGCAAATATCTTATTTGCTTTAAAAAAGCTGGGGTGGAGTCATAAAAAAAGAGTTTTCTCTACAGACAAGCCTGCAAAATAGGACGGGCAGTATTCCAATGGTTTCTCCCACAATGGAAACAGCAATATGGTGAAGAACATATTTTATATATTGATGAATCTGGCATAAATAGCAATGAAGTTGCAGATTATGGTTGGTCTGAGAAAGGAAAACGTTGTCATGCAATAAAATCAGGTGGACATGGAACTAGATTAAGTATGATCAGTGCTGTTTGCTCAAATGCAGCTTTTAAATTCATTGCCCCCTTCATCTTTCAGGGTTCATGTAATCGCAGCACTTTTGCTGGATGGCTTGAATATTTGCTCAAAGGTTTACCTAAAGATAAAAGTGGTCAGTACCAAAAGTACCTATTAATTTTAGACAACGCTTCGATTCACAAAGGTAAAGAAATTGATGAATTGGCTACTCAATACAATGCCAGACTCCTGTATTTACCAACTTATTATAGTCCTGATTTTAATCCAATTGAAAAAGCATGGTCTGTTTTAAAAAGAAAAGTCAGAAATATTGTCAGTCAAAAACATAAAAATGTTATCGAAGCTTTAGATATAGCATTTAATGAAATGTAGTAAACTTTTTTAATCTAGCTATATATTAAAAAACACTAACTTTCTAAACTCAAACTCTTTAAGTTCTTCTTTATAAAAAGAATGTTCTCCAAGCTCCAAATAATGCCACAAAGCATCAAATGGTTGTGATTCTAAATAAATTTCATTCGAAATATCTTCTATGTATTCAATATATTTCATAATAATTACCTAAATTTTATCTCTACTTGACTCTGCTTATTAGGTTTTATTGGTGAGAATGTAGACATTTTAAATGGGTTTTAATACCAAAATTTCGCATAACCGCCATTATGTTAAGTGGGCGTATTCTAACCACACTTTTATTTCTTCTAAAAATGCATCAAACGATTCTTTTACAGAAATATTAAGAACTTTCTGGTGAGATAAACTAATTAGATCAGAATGACCATACACTAAATATGTCAAATCTAAATCATTAATATGCCAACAAATTAACTCAACATCAGCTATATATTGATCTAAATCAGAGTCCAAGTTTGATGGAATTTTTCTAGATATGTATTCTTTTAAAACATTGACGGATATTAGCCGTTCATTATGTATATCTAGATCAGATCGTATTAATTTTTTAAAATAATTCTTAACTTCAGTATCAGATCCTAAAAAACAAATATCTAGAACAAACTGATCGTTATTGCCTTCCAATATTTGTTTATCTGCCCAAGTCTGAATTTCTCTAGGAGTGATTAATCCTACATTCAACTTTAACCCGAAGCAAAATTTACTATCACTGCTCATAATAAGCCTATTAGCCTGCCTAAAATTAACATAATACACGTTATCTAAAATCAAAATTAGGGGCTTCTAGCCCCCAATTTTCAAGTCTAAACACTGAAATTTCGAATAATTTCCATTATATTAAGTTAATTATTTATATCTACGTTATATGAGCAAAATTACCTCAAGTAATTGGCAAGAATGTTTCATGCAAATGTCTCCAGATAATTTTTTTATCTTGAGCTTTCTCGAATACAAGCGTTGAAAAACGAAGTGTTTGATCTTGTCCTGGTTGTTGCTGTAGTTCTTTATAAATTACTGTTGCACCGTATTGATGTTCAGCAATAACAGCCATATCTTTAATTTCGATATTTAATCCTGTCCGAGCTCCATGTTGAGACCGAAAGAAAGTGTTTAAAGTTTTGAAGTCTAAGAATCCACCATTAGGTGTAACCATTGTATAGAGTGGACTAAAGCGAGATAGTAAGTCTTCACAAATACTGTTATGGCTGTGAATATCGCCTAACCAACTTTGTATCAAATCGTGTGCATCGATTACTTCTTTCAGGTATTGGTTCATTTTGACTCCTTATTTAGTCTTAAGATAATTTCTTGATTGGCAATTCGAAAACAAAATAAGATAGGAACAATGGCACTACATGCTGCTAATAAAAAACAGAGATGATATACATGTTCTATTGATAAATTTGTTTTGCTGATTAGGTTAAATAAAAGGCTTATTATGGTAATACCAAAACAAAAACTAAGTTGGCGATTAATGTTCCAAAGCACGCTAGCATCGGTCATTTCATCATTTTTTACTTGAAGAAAAGCAGCGCTTTGAGCTGTACTACTACATAAACTTCCACCAAACCCCATTAGTGCGAATGCTAATAAGAAAATCGAGATAGTAGTCGTGTGGCTCGTTAGTGCTAATAACCCAATACCAAATGCATGAATGATACATCCTGTAATAAGCAATGGACGTGGTCCCAAGATGTTAAATTTTTTACTTGTCAATCGAATTGCTAAGAATGAAGCTAATGACCACGGGAGCATCATTGTACCAACAGTACTGGCATGCATATTTAACAGGTTCTGTAGATATAGAACTGAAATTACATTCACACCTGTGAAGATACCTGGGACAAACTGGTAAATTAGCATTCCTATTTGCAATAAAGGATTTTTAACTAAATGTAAATTTATTAATGGATTCTTCTTTTTTAGAGAATTCCTGATATAAAGGATTCCCCAAATAAATCCAATCATTAATATGAATACACCTCGGTAAAAATGACCATACTCCCCAACTATAGTCAATCCAATCAATATGAAAGCCAAAGCAAAACAGCTCATGATAAATCCCCATAGATCCAATTGAGGAGACAAATCCGTTCGTACATCAGTTTTAAGCCAATAAGCTGTAATAATTAGCGTTAAAATAGCAAGTGGTAAAGTAGCTAAGAATACCCAGCGCCAACTTAAGTGATCGACAATGACACCACCAATAGTCGGTGATATTGCAGGTGCAAACAATGCTACTAACATTATAGCAGCTGATAATTTTGCCCGTTCATGACGTTGATAAAGCGCATAACTCATGCTTTGGCCAATAGGAATTAAAAGCCCACCACCAATACCTTGAAAACAACGCCATGTAATCATCTGTGATATGGAGGTGGAGGCTGCTACGCCACAGGTACTGACGATAAAAAGTCCTAAAGATAGTATTAGAGTACGTTTATTTCCTACTTTTTTGCCTAGCCAACTACTAAGAGGAATTACGAGTGTTAAACCTAGAATGTAACTATTACTGATCCACGCCAATTGAGTAATTGAAGCATCAAAATTTCGCCCAATTTCAGGATAGGCAATATTTGCAATAAACATATTGATGAGATCAATAAAAAATCCAAGCAAATAAATACAGGCAACCCGTACACGATAATTCATTTACTTTCTAACACTAATTGAGAAGGAAGGAAGTATAAGTGGTTAAATTTTTCGAATAAATGCATTAATATGCAATATAATGTCAAAATAATTTTGACAATATGCGGTGTAAGTATGTTGCAGATGCAACGTTTAGAGATTTTTGTTGCGGTCGTGGATACTGGAAGTTTTACTAAGGCTGCTCAAATACTTGGGCTAACAAAAGCTGTTGTGAGCTCAAATATTAAAGTTTTAGAAGAAGGGCTTAGAGTCTCCTTGTTGAACAGAAGCACTAGACATGTTTCCACCACAAATAGTGGTGAAAAATTTTATCAGCATAGTTTACAATTACTAAAAGATATGGAATTTGCTATAGCAAATACACGTAGTGAACACTCTGGGTTAAATGGTTCACTTAGAATAACGACTACTCCTGAATATGGTGCTCATGTAATTGTTCCTGCTTTAGCCGAATTTAGTACGAACCATCCTCAATTAAACATTCAACATGTTTCATCATCGAAAAATGATGATCTCATTTCTGATCGATTTGATATAGCTATTAGACTTGGTCATTTAGCGAATTCCAATCACCATGCTCGGTTGATTGACGAGTTTGATATTTTTCCTGTGGTATCACCTAATTATCTAAAATCAAATTCAGGACAATCAATTGATAATTTATCACAACTTGCAAAGGCGAAATGGATCGCACATAGCCGTTTGGAAACACCATTAAGTTGGCCTATCATTACTCCTAAGAGTGAAACAGTATTTTTTAGTGCAGATAGTTCTGCCTTGATTATGGCTGATAGTGCTTCTGCATTACTTGCTTTTTCCTTGGCCGGAGCAGGCGTTGCATTATTACCAGCATGGTTGGTAAAAGAGCATATTACTAAAGGTAGCTTAATCCATTTACTACCAGATCATCACTTTCCAAGACAAGGTATTTATGCTCTTTACCCAAATACAAAACATGTGCCTGAAAAGGTACGTGTATTTATAGATTTCTTATGCGATAAAATAACCAGTGATCCTTGAATTTTTTTGGAAATCCGATCCCTCTAAAGAAAATCTAAAATTAACATAATACACGTTATCTGAAATCAAAAAATTGGGAGCTACTTGCTCCCAACTTTCAATAATTATTTAGATTCTCACACTACAATTTGGCATAACGCCTATTATGGAAATACCATCAAATAAGCATCCTAGATCGAGCTTTGCCGACTTCTGCGTGTCCGTTTTATACGTTTGGCATGTGGTGTGGGTGGAAGGAACAAAGCGACGCTAGCACACCACAGTCCTAAGCGAAGCGATGGCTGTGGTGAACGTTGAGGTAGTTTATATCTATTCTCTTTCTTAAATTAGTACTTATTTAATAGCTACCAAAGACGGATATGTTCTTTGAAGTTTGATTCAATGATTAGTCCCTTTCTCAGATCTAATTCAGCATCTTGGTTTGGGAAAAGTTTAAAATTATAAAGTTTTGTGTCACTCAAATTCCAAAGTTCGTAGTTATCCAAAATGGCGTATTGACTGACATCGTGATCAGGCCATTTTATTTTTAATAGTGAATGAGTACCGTTTTCCCCAAAATATTGTTTCGTTCTTTGGGTTGATGCTCTCACAGTCGAAATATTAACGATACATTTTTCACTAGCTATAACTTTTTTATAAGCACAATTAAAGGAAGCTGTTGCATTATTTTTGCTAATGAAATTTTCTATTCCTTCGGCATGTGAGTAATTTGCTCCAAAACCTAGTAATACTACCCCAAGGGTACGGATTAAATTTTTCATAATGATTTTTCGTGTGGTTCTAGTTTGTGCAATATTAAACTTTTATTTTAATATTAAGTCAATCTGACCTAATGAAAATGTGATATATATCCTGATAAATGGAGTGTAATCACATAAAAAAAATGATAGCGGCTTTACTTATTACTTTTGGGGTCTTAGGCACACCGCATTTCGCATAAGCACCATTGTGTTAAGTCCGAAAGGGTTTTAATTGAATTCTAGCAATTCGACAAAATACTATTCCTGAACATAGTCCACAAAGTGTGGTTAGAGTGATTGTTAAAAAATCAAGGTTTCTAATTGATTCACCATTGAGTATTCTCATATACATAGCGAAAGCAGGAAACGCTATTAGAGAACACCAAAAACACAAATAAACTGAGGATAGATAATTTATTTTACGAAGTAAAAGTGCCATTGGTAATACAAGTACAAAATTTATAGTCAGAGTAAAAGGAACAGCAAATAGTATAATGCCTAAGAGAATACCGAACATCGCAACTAATGTGGATAGATGAAAATCCATCATTACAAAGACTAAAATCTCTACTATAAAAGGCAAAGGGGCTATGAGAGAGGCAATTAATGTCGCTTTCTTCAGACTTCCTTGATGTTGAATCTCATTGTTTTTCATAAGCCCCTCCTAAGCAGAATTATCCGAAATTTCTGCGGACAAGTATCAGTATTGCAAGATGATAATGGACGTTTATTATTTCACATACGGTTGCTACCGGATTAATACTCCCAAATTCCAAGAATTTTTTGAATTTTAACACCATGGCAATTTCGCATAAGTGCCATTATGTTAAGTCGATAGCTTAATTCATAATTTATACTATGAAAAAATTAATTGAGTAGATTAAATGAATATTGATGTAAGCAGAGATCATGGCCAAATTGATAGAAAAATTATTGAAAATTATGCTAAGTCTATTGGTTATAAATTCCCTCAGTCTTATGTTGAATTACTCAGTAAACACAATGGACTAACTCCTCAAAAGAACTACTTTGAGTTTTTAGATCATAATAATGAGATCACAGATAGAGTCGTATATTTTTATAGCTATGGCTATGAAGAAATAGAAATTTGGGATGAAGAAGATCGTAAGAAGTATGAGGATTCTATTAAAAAATATGAAGCTATTGAATTCAATCAGCCTGATGAACACATGTATGAGTTTATGTATAAAAATATGGTGATTTTTGGAGAATGTGCAGGTGGTGACCAAATAGCTTTTGATTATAGAGACAACCTTAATACGGATGAGCCACACATTACTCTAATTTATCATGATGACCTTATTGAAATATCACCAACAGAAAATAAGTTAAGAACTATCAAGTTGGCAGATAGTTTCATCTCTTTTATGGCATTGTTGAAAGAAGATAATTTTTAAATATTTCTAAAATTAACATAATACACGTTATCTGAAATAAAAATTAGGGGCTTCTAGCCCCCAATTTTCAAGTCTAAACACTGCATTTCGCATAAGTCCCATTATGTTAAGTCGAGGGAAGCATTAAGATATTTTTCTATTTCTATTATAGAGTTTTCAGGAGTAAGTTTAGCTGTATCTATGACTAACCTTTTGTCGCTTCGTAACTGATAATCATGTGTTTGAACAGAGCACCAATTTGGTAATTTAAAATTTTCTATATCAGATGATCTAGTTTCAATACGTTTTTTATGTTCTACCTTATCACTACAAATAACCTCTATTTCAATAATCTTGACGTTAGCTTTTTGCGCTACTTTTTTCCATTTTTTTCTGCTTTCGATAACAGGATTGACGTTATCAGCAACAACAATATTTCCCAGTTTCAGATTAGATAATGCTATAGAAAATGCAATTTCATAACCAATAGCTCCAATTTTCTCAAAAGAATTATTATATTGTTGAATCGTAAATTCAATTTCATCAATTCGGATATAAGTAAACCCTCTTTTTTTAATTAGAGCCTGACATAAAGTTGTTTTTCCTGTGCCAGGTAAACCACTAAACACTATGAGCATTAAGTTTTCCTAAAATTAACATAATACGGATTATGCGAAATTAAATATTTTTATATTATATTTCAATAGTTTGCTAATTCTTAAATCTGTCATAGTTCAACTCTGAAACATTTAGTCCACAAAGTGGCCCTTTTGATATATTTTGCCGCTCTTTTTGGATTTTTTAACCACTCTAACAATAGATTGTGTAGCAGATGTTAAAACTCACTGACATCCAGCTTACTAGGAATGATGGGAATCTGCTGCATCATCAACAGCATTTTTATCACGCTTTCCAACAGCAATGACTAAAATCACTACTTCATCGTCAATCACTTCATAAACTAAATGATTGCAGGAATTAATAATTTGGAACTGAGTGACAAATGATTTATGAAAGACATCTAATTAAGCAGGGGAATGATGTCTATCAATCCCCAAACTTATAAATTCATCTTACTTTAAATTTTCTAGAAGTAAGAATTCCATTAGTGCTTTTTGTGCATGCAAACGGTTTTCGGCTTCATCCCAAACCACTGCGCTTTTATGATCTAACATGGTTTCAGAGATTTCTTCACCACGATGCGCAGGCAAACAATGCATAAATAAGCAGTCTGGATGTGCCAAGCCCATTAAGCGTTCATTAACTTGGTAATCTGCAAAAGCCGCTTCACGGATTTTTTGTTCTTCTTCTTGCCCCATAGAAGCCCAAACATCCGTGACGATTAAATCGGCATTGACTGCTGCATCTTCAGCCGAGTCAACCAATTCTGCACAATGTGCAAATTCAGATAAAAACTCTGCTTTAGGTTCATAACCTTTTGGCGCAGCAATTTTAAGTTTAAAGCCCCACATGTGCGCTGCTTCAATATATGAGTTACACATATTGTTGCCATCGCCAATCCAAGCCACCGTTTTGCCTTCAATACTACCGCGATGTTCGACAAACGTTTGTACATCTGCAAGTAATTGGCAAGGGTGATGATCGTCTGTTAAAGCATTAATAACAGGAACTTTTGAGTAAGATGCAAAACGTTCTACAATATCGTGACCGAAAGTACGGATCATCACAATGTCTAGCATGCTTGAAATAACGCGAGCAGAATCTTCAATCGGTTCGCCACGTCCAAGTTGCGTGTCGCGAGGGGAAAGGAAAATTGCACTGCCGCCAAATTGGCTCATACCCGCTTCAAAAGAAACACGAGTACGGGTGCTAGACTTTTCAAAAATCATCCCTAAAACTTTACCAACAAAAGGTTGATACACTTGGTTTTCGTGTTGCAATCGCTTCAGTTCTTGTGCGCGGCTAATCACACGATTAAGCTCGGCTGTAGAGAGATCACGTAAAGTCAGAAAATGCCGTAGAGCCATGAGTTACTCCACTATTGCTACAATGTTTGTAACAATGAGTCGTTTGTGAAAAGAAAAAAGGAATCGATTAATATACTGATAATGATAAAAAAATGCAAAGCTTTATAAGGGTTTAAGCGACTTCAAAAACAGCTCGATACTGTACTTTAAATAATCTTGAATTTGAGCATCGGTTTCTGTCGGTGGAATTCCCATCAGCAGTCGCCATTCTATTCGCCAAAGGATGCCTAAATACACTTGCGCTGCATAAGCTGGATTCTCACAAAAAATAGTTTTATTTTCATGTGCATAAGCCAATTGTTGGCTAACACGATCTAAAATTTTTTCTGGGCATTCTTGGTAAAGATATTCTAATAAATCGGGGTTAGATTTGACTTGCTCGAATAAAAGTCGAATAAATTTTTGATTTTCGATGGTGCTAATATGTTGATAAAAATTATCTAAAGTTTGAGTCAAAAAAAGCTCTAAATCTAACGCATAGGCTGGATTATTTTCTTGGAATAAATCTTTAAATAAAAGGTCACGGCGATAATCACAAATGGCTTTAAATAACCCTTTTTTGTTGCCAAAGTATTTATAAATAGAGGCTTTAGAGCCACCTGAATGATTCACGATGTCATCTAAAGCAACCGCATCGTAGCCTTTTTCTAAAAACAAGCTTGTTGCTGAAAGTACGAATGCAAGACGGCGCTCAAATCCACGTTTGGTTTGAGGTTGGCTATTACTTTGACAAAGATCAGACGAGTCTGCAGACATACACATATAAAAAATAGGGATTAGTTGTGATTATAACAAATTCAATTATAAAAATAACTGATATGTTGGTATAAATTTAGCGTGGTAATACCGCTTATCAGCGTTAAGTCAATATCGTACAAATAGATTGAATTTAAGAAAATCCTTATCTTTTTTAAGATGCGTGCTTTTAAATTTTCATTCACTCAAGCTGAGTCGAATTCAGATCTTTTTAACTTAAACCTAGATAAGTTGACGATATATTGCTTTCACCGAGTATGCTGTTAAGTAGTGCATTCTCATCAGAGTTTAAAACGGTCTGTTGCTCAAGTTTTTTCGACAATGCAATAATCTTTTCTCCATATAAAATTTTGCCTTCAGCACAAAAAATCTGTCCTAAATTTTCTAAAGCAGCAAGATTTTTTTCAGTTTGAAATGCGTAAATATACCAATCTTTTGCTTCAGCAAAATGATGCAGTGCTTGATAATACGTAGCTAAATAGTAAGCGCTATATTTTAAATCGTGTTCAAAAGCTGCTTCTAAACATTTCTTTGCCTGTGGAAAATCTTTTAATAATAAATAGATGCGACTTAAACAGCTGAGCGCTTCAATGTGATTGGCTTGTAGTGCAGTTTTAAGGTAATAAATAGCCGTTTGATAACGCGCCAATTGAAAGTACATTTCACCTAAGGCTAAATACGCTGCAGTGTATTTATGTTCAATGGCTTGTTGTAAATAATGCTCTGCCAGTTTGAAATTTTGTCGGTTTAATTCAATTCTGCCTAAGTGGTAAAATGCGTGAGGGCTATGTTTTTGTGCTGCAGTTAAGTACCAATGATAGGCTAAACATTTTTGTTGCTGCTGTTCATAAATAAAGCCCAAACGTAGCATCCAACGAGTATCTTGAGGGTGTCTTTTTTGTTGCTGTTGTAACCATTTCAGTGCGTGCTTGAATTCACCAGCCGCAATCTGTGCATCTATATTTTTATAATACGTTTCTGAATGATTGTTGAAAAATTCTCGAGTTTGGCGAAAAGTCCACATAATTTAACTTTTGTAATTAATAATTATTATCATTTATAGCAAAAAATAATTTAACTTTCACGCTTTTTTTATAAAAAAGGCCACGTTTAAAACGTAGCCTTTTTTATCGGATTATGCTTATTCTGCGGTAGAAACTTCTTCTTCCTCATCATCAGCAGCATCCATTCCCAGTTCTTTTAGTTTGCGGGTTAACGTGTTGCGCCCCCAACCTAAAAGCTCTGCAGCATGGCGTTTTCGACCGCGTGTTTGTTGCAGTGCTGCGTTAATCAGCACTTTTTCAAACATTGGTGTAGCAATGTCTAAAATTTTCATTTCGCCATTACGTAGTTTTTGCACTGCCCACAAACCTAAGGATTCATCCCATTGTTGCGTGTTTGGACGCTCTGGGCTACCAATTGGGGCAGGCGGTGCATCTGCCGATTTATGAATTGGAATTTGTTTCAATTCATTCGGTAAATCTTCAGGATAGACCTCACGCCCAGTAATCATAACCGTCAGCCAACGACAGGTATTTTCCAGTTGACGGACATTCCCCGGCCACGGCAATTGTTGCATGTAGCTAATGGTTTCTGGTCGTAAAATCTTAGGACTCACACTCAGCTCTTTACCTGCATCTTCTAAGAAATGCTGCGCAAGCATTGGAATATCTTCACTGCGATGTG
Source organism: Acinetobacter sp. MD2(2019) (assembly GCF_035615615.1). Classification (NCBI taxonomy): domain Bacteria; kingdom Pseudomonadati; phylum Pseudomonadota; class Gammaproteobacteria; order Moraxellales; family Moraxellaceae; genus Acinetobacter; species Acinetobacter sp. MD2(2019). The sequence goes on from NZ_VTDU01000011.1 coordinate 78,511, forward strand.
CCAATTTTGGAATGTGAATACGAATCACATTAAGGCGATGATATAAATCCTCGCGGAAACGTCCATCGTTAACTAACTTTTCTAAATCTTGGTGAGTCGCAGCAACAATACGTACATCGACTTTAACAGGAATGTGCCCACCAACACGATAGAACTCACCATCTGCCAATACACGCAACAAACGTGTTTGCGTTTCAAAAGGCATGTCCCCAATTTCATCTAGAAACAGCGTACCACCATTGGCTTGTTCAAAACGACCTTGTCGTTGTGTATTTGCACCGGTAAACGCGCCTTTTTCATGGCCAAAAAGTTCTGTTTCAATTAAATCCTTTGGAATGGCTGCCATGTTCAATGCAATAAACGGCTTGGCTTTTCTAGGCGAATGGCGGTGCAGTGCGTGTGCGACCAATTCTTTGCCTGTTCCCGATTCACCATTAATGAGTACGGTAATATGCGATTGAGAAAGGCGACCAATTGCGCGAAACACTTCCTGCATAGCAGGCGATTCACCAATAATTTCAGTGGATTGAATTGGAATGCTGGTTTTTGCCGATTCTTGTTGTTGCAACTTGGTAATATGCAAAATAGCACGATGTACCAAAGCCAATGCTTCATCAATATCGAATGGTTTAGGTAGGTATTCAAATGCACCGGTTTGATAACTTGACACTGCCGACTCTAGATCGGAATGTGCGGTCATAATAATGACCGGTAGGTCAGGGTAGTTGCTTTTTACTTTGCCTAAAAAGGTTAAACCATCAATTCCTGGCATGCGAATGTCAGTTAAAATCACGTCTGGTGCATCGTCTAACAATTGATCTAATGCGCTCTGTGCTTCTTCAAAGCTGGTAACATCAAAACCTTCTTCTTTAAACGTTTTTTCTAGTACCCAACGCATGGCGCGATCGTCATCAATCACCCAAATTTTATTTCGCGACATGTTGCGACTCCCAAGGTAAATATAAGCTAAATACAGTTTTTCCGGCAACGGAATGACAAACGATCATTCCGTTATGTTGATGCATAATATTTTGTGCGATGCTCAGACCAAGACCTGTTCCATTGGCACGACCTGTCACCAATGGATAAAACACCGACTCTAAAATGTCTTCTGGAATTCCTGGGCCGTTATCTTCAATATCGACTCGAATTGCAGAACGATTTAATACGCCATTAATGGTGACAAGGCGTTGAATGCGCGTGCGTAAGATGAGTTTGGGTTTTTCATCTTTAAAAAAGTCTTTATTTTCAAGCATGGCTTGTACAGCATTAACGCTAATATTGAGCATGACTTGGATGAGTTGATCTCGATCTGCCTTAATGTCGGGTAAGGACAAGTCATAATCTCGAACAATGCTAATTTTCTTTTTGGTTTGATTGGCAATTAGTGAACGGACGCGTTCTAAAGGTTCGTGAATATTGACATCCATATAGCTTGGTAATTGCCGCGAACCGAGCATGGTGTCTGCAAGGGTGCGTAAGCGATCAACCTCATTAATAATAATGTCGGTAAATTCATCATATTTTGGATTATTTAAACTTCTGGCAAGTAACTGCGTTGCACCACGAATTCCCCCCAAAGGATTCTTAATTTCATGGGCTACACCGCGAATCAATTGTCTGGTGACTTGATGCTGTTGAATCAGATTTTCTTCTTTGGAGATTTTCAACATGCGGTCGATGGGGTTGAGCTCAATAAGCAATAAAGGATGATATGGTCTACCTGTATTGAGCTGCGACACGGAATAATCCACATGAATATCTTTGAAATTGACATTAATGGTTGCTTCACGGCGTGTATAGGCTTGACTGGTTTTTAATGCATTTAATAAGGCTTCACGAGTGTCGAAATTGTCATTCGGTGCTTGTAAAAGTTGCGTTACAGGCATACCCGATGCACGCAGCAAGCTAATATCAAACAAAGTCTCGCATGCCGAATTAAGATAAAAGATATTTAAGTTTTTATCTGCTAATAAAATAGCAGTGGTTAAATTGTCTACCAACAGGCGATAATCAATTGTGGGTTGATCCATTAGAAAATCTTCCTGATGTAAAATGGCGCAATGGTATATTTTTCATACCTTTTTTGATCCTTGTTATGAAATATTCATAAATTGAATATCAATACTTTTAAGCAAAATGTAAGCCAACTTCTTAAAATGTCTTATTTTTATGCAAAAAAAATTAAACATCTAAAAATTTAGCCGTTGTTGAGTAAAATAAGTCTCAAATAATAGCAAGAATAGCGCGTTTGTGATTTAAATTGGTGCGTTTTTATAGATTAGATGAAATTTGAGCAATAATTTGGTGCGTCTAGGGTTGATTCATCTTTATGCCTATGCTTATGCAACGAAACGTCATACAATACGCGCATTCTAGTGGAGTAGTTGTTGCATGAAATCCCCCAAAGTCGGTTTTGTCTCTTTAGGTTGCCCTAAAGCATTGGTCGATTCTGAGCGTATCCTTACCCAGTTGCGGACTGAAGGTTATCAAGTTGCATCAGATTATGACGGTGCAGATTTAGTTGTTGTAAATACCTGTGGTTTTATTGAATCTGCTGTGCAAGAGTCGCTTGATGCGATTGGCGAAGCGATGAATGAAAATGGACGCGTGATTGTCACAGGTTGTTTAGGCAAGGATGAAGACAAAATCAGACAAATGCACCCGAATGTTCTAAAAGTAACAGGCGCGGCTGCATATCAGGATGTCATGGAAGCGGTACATGAATATGTACCTGCACCACCAAAACACAATCCATTTATTGATTTAGTGCCAGAACAAGGGGTGCGTTTAACCCCAAAACATTATGCTTATTTGAAAATTTCAGAAGGTTGTAACCATCGTTGTACTTTCTGCATTATTCCAAGTATGCGTGGCGATCTTGTTTCACGCCCTGTTGGCTCGGTTTTAGAAGAAGCGGCAGCTTTGAAACGTGCAGGCGTAAAAGAAGTCTTGGTGATTTCTCAAGATACTTCTGCATACGGTGTAGATACCAAATACAAACTCGATTTTTGGAATGGTCAGCCAGTTAAAACCAAGTTTTATGACATGTGCGAAGCACTTGGTCAGCTTGGAATTTGGGTGCGTTTACATTATGTCTATCCATATCCACATGTCGATGCAGTCATTGATCTTATGGCACAAGGCAAAATTTTGCCGTATTTGGATATTCCATTCCAACACGCCAGCCCGCGTATTCTTAAATTAATGAAGCGCCCTGCGCACAGCGAAAATACTTTGGAACGCTTAAAAGTGTGGCGTGAAAAATGTCCTGAGTTGGTCATTCGTTCAACTTTTGTGGTGGGTTTCCCTGGCGAAACCGAAGAAGATTTCCAAATGTTGCTAGATTGGTTGCAAGAAGCCAAGTTGGATCGTGTGGGCTGCTTTACTTATTCGCCTGTTGAAGGTGCAACCGCCAACGATTTACCCGATCATGTACCAGAAGAAATCAAACAAGAACGTTACGAGCGTTTCATGCAAGTTCAGCAAGAAATTTCTGCGGCTAAATTAAAACAACGTGTCGGTCAAGTCATGACGGTGTTGGTTGATGATTTAGAAGATGAATTCCCGGTTGCTGTTGCGCGTTCTTATGCAGATGCGCCTGAAATTGATGGTAATGTTTTTGTTGAAGATATTGATAAGTCAGTGATTAAATCGGGTGATTTACTTGAAGTCGAAATCACCGATGCAGATGAATATGATTTATACGCAAAACTGCTTAAAATTAAATCGGCTTAATTTGCAATACCCATAAATTAAAGATAGAGAATATTGGAGTTTAACTATGTTGGATTCGAAAAAACCGCGTTATTCGCGCATCTTACTAAAACTTTCTGGTGAGGCATTGGCCGGAAATAAAGATATGGGTATTGATGCTCAAGTGCTTGATCAAATGTCGCTTTCAATTGCGCATTTGGTTGGCTTGGGTGTGCAAGTCGGTATTGTTGTCGGTGGTGGTAATTTATACCGTGGTAGTCAGTTGCAAAAAGATGGTTTGGTTGGCCGCGTAACTGGCGACCAAATGGGTATGCTCGCAACGGTTATGAATGGCTTGGCTTTACGTGATGCGTTGGTGCGTCGTAATATCAAAACCCGTTTAATGTCTGCACTTTCAATTGGAACAGTGGTTGAGCCGTATTCAAGCCGTGATGCGATTCGTCATTTAGGCAATGGTGAAGTGTGTGTGTTTGTTGCAGGAACAGGAAACCCATTCTTTACCACCGATACCGCAGCATGTTTACGTGGTATTGAAATTGAAGCGAACCTCATTTTAAAAGCCACTAAAGTGGATGGCGTTTATAATAAAGACCCAAGTAAACATGACGATGCGGTGAAATACGACACGCTCAGCTTTGACCAAGTCTTAGATGAGAAACTGGGTGTTATGGATTTAACCGCGATTTGCTTATGCCGTGACCACAATGTGCCATTACAAGTTTTCGATATGAACAAATCAGGTGCTCTTTTATCCGTCGTTATGGGGGAAAAAGAGGGTACTCACGTTACGAATTGATGTACGTGAGCTATAAAGCTCTTTATACTAGCGCTAATTTTTATTTAGATATTTTGAGAAAGTAAGGTAAATCAGATGATTAACGATCTTAAAAAAGACAGCGAACAGCGTATGCAAAAATCACTTGAGTCTTTAGAACTCGGGTTTGCTAAAGTTCGTACTGGCCGTGCACATCCTTCAATTTTAAATGGTGTTATGGTTCCTTACTATGGCTCAGACGTTCCATTGAATCAGGTTGCAAACGTGGGTGTTGAAGATTCACGCATGCTTATTGTACAGCCATTTGAGCGTACAATGGTGTCTGCAATTGATAAAGCTATTCGTGAAAGCGATTTAGGTTTAAACCCAATTACATCAGACACCATTCGTGTGCCTTTACCTGCATTAACTGAAGAAACACGTCGTGATATGCAAAAAGTTGCTCGTACTGAAGCGGAAAATGCAAAAATTGCAATCCGTAACATTCGTCGTGATGTTTTAGGTGACTTAAAATCATTGTTGAAAGAAAAAGAAATTTCTGAAGATGATGAGCGTCGTGCAGGTGATGACATTCAAAAAATTACCGATAAATATGTTGCAGAAGTCGATAAGCGCCTTGCTGCAAAAGAAGAAGAGTTAATGAAGGTTTAATGAATGGCGACCATCAGCGACATTCATCTACCTCAACATGTTGCCATCATTATGGATGGCAACAATAGATTTGCTAAAAAAAAGCACCTTGAAAAAGGTGATGGCCATCGGGAAGGGAAAAATACACTTGACCCGATCGTTGAGCATTGTCGTGAATTAGGCATTCAGGCGTTAACAGTTTTTGCTTTTTCAAGTGAAAACTGGAATCGCCCACAAGCCGAAATTGATTTGCTAATGCTGCTATTAGAACAAACAGTATTAGAACAAATCCCACGCATGATTCGTTTTGAAATCGCGTTACGTTTTATTGGGGATCGTTCACGCCTGTCCGATCATTTGCAGCAAATCCTTTGTTCAGCAGAACAGCAAACCGCTCATTTTAAAAAAATGACTCTGACTATTGCCATCAGTTATGGTGGTATGTGGGATATTGCGCATGCTGCACAAAAAGTTGCACAAAAAGTTATTGCAAATGAAATTGCCATCGAACAAATTGATGCATCTTTATTTGGTCAATATGTCGAATTGGGTGACTTGCCCGCGGTCGATTTATTGATTCGTACTGGTGGTGATTATCGGATTTCTAACTTTTTGCTTTGGCAAGCGGCTTATGCCGAGCTATATTTTACCAATACATTATGGCCTGAGTTTACTACTCGCGAACTCGATCAAGCGTTTAAAACGTTTGCGCAAAGAGAGCGCCGGTTTGGTAAAACTTCTGAGCAAATTCTACAAGAGAAAATTGAGAAATAATCCATGTTTGAGCGGATAAAGACCGCACTTGTATTAGTAGCAATTGTTTTAAGTTGTATGTTTGCTACACCATCTCACTATCCTATGCTTATTTTAATGGCTGTTGCGGCAACTATTGCAGGATATGAATGGTATAAATTAATGCCAGTGCAAACCACAGCAGCACGTCCCATTTTAACTTGGGGATATGCTTTTTTTGCCTTAATCATTACCATGATTGCGCTGTATTATCACGATATTCGATTATTGTTTTGGTCGGCATCTATTTTAGTGTGGTTGCTTAGTGTTTATTGGGTCAAAAATTTTCCAAATTACGATGCTTGGTATAATAAAAGCTTAAATATAATCGGATTGGTTCTTATCTCTTCTGCTGTTACTGCCATTTTCTCGGTATGGGAAAGTTCTCCATGGTGGTTAATGTATTTGTTCTTATTGGTGTGGGGGGCAGATAGCGGCGCATACTTTGTGGGTCGTAAAATCGGATGTCGTAAGATGGCACCTCATGTCAGTCCCAATAAATCTGTAGAAGGTTTAATTGGTGGCGTAATGCTCAGTACATTGATTGCGTTATTTGTACAAAGTTATTACTTACATTTAAGCCTTGCACAGCATGCTTTGTTTTTAATTTTATCGATTGTAACTGTATTTGGTTCTGTACAAGGTGACTTGTTTGAATCCATGATCAAGCGTCGTGCGGGGGTAAAAGATTCAGGGCAGATTTTACCTGGACATGGTGGTGTTTTAGATCGAATTGATTCCTTACTAGCGGCAGCACCTATTTTTGCGGCAGGTCTTTCTCTTTTAAAACTTATGGGTGTAGATTTATAAATGTTACAAACTGTTTGTATTTTAGGCGCAACAGGTTCGATTGGTCAAAGTACGTTAAATGTTTTGGCAGAACACCCAGAGCAATATCAAGTATTTGCTGTTACCGCAAACAGTCGCATCGAAAAGTTAATTGAAATATGCAAACAGTTTCAACCTAAAATTGCTGTTGTTCCAGCCAATCTTGTTGATCAATTGGCGAAATTACTCAAACAACACCAACTAGAACACATTGAAATTTTGGTTGGAGAAGACGGCTTAACGCAAGTTGCAGCACATCCAGACGTTGATGTGGTAATGGCGGCAATTGTTGGTGCAGCAGGTTTATTGCCAACGTTGGCGGCAGTAAAAGCCGGTAAGCGAGTATTGCTTGCCAATAAAGAAGCGTTGGTTATGTCCGGCGAAATTATGTTGCAAGCAGCCAAGCAGCATTCGGCTTTATTGCTTCCGGTGGATTCAGAACACAATGCTATTTTCCAGTGCTTGCCGCAAAATTACCTACAGCTTGAGCAAACTCAAGGTCAGCCGCAATTAGGCGTTTCACAAATTTTGCTCACTGCATCGGGTGGGCCATTTTTAAATTTTTCCATTGAACAACTCAAAACAGTTACGCCCGCACAAGCATGTAAACATCCAAATTGGTCGATGGGGCAAAAAATTTCTGTTGATTCAGCAACTTTAATGAACAAAGGCCTTGAATTAATCGAAGCGTGTCATTTATTTTCAATTTCAGAACATTTTGTTACAGTGGTTATCCATCCACAGAGTATCATTCATTCTATGGTTCAATATGTAGATGGTTCGACTTTGGCTCAAATGGGTAACCCTGATATGTGTACACCAATTGCACATGCATTAGCGTGGCCAGAGCGCATTCGAACCTCTGTGCCAGCTTTAGACTTATTTTTAAATCAGCAATTAGATTTTCAAGAACCCGATCTTTTACGGTTTCCTGCGTTGCAGTTAGCGCGTCAGGCGATGCAAAATGCGGGCACTGCACCCGCCATTTTAAATGCGGCCAATGAAGTTGCAGTTGCTGCATTTTTAGAAAACAAAATCTCATTTATGCAAATTCCTGAAATTGTAGAATTTAGCTTAAATCAAGTGCCTTTGGCGCAAGCACAATCATTAGATGTGATTTTAAATGCAGATCACGCTGCACGTTGCGTTGCAACTGAGCGTGTTAATGTATTGATGGAGCGTCAATGAATATTTTATTTATGATCTTTGCTGCCATTTTATTGCTTGGACCGCTGATTGCGATTCATGAATTTGGGCATTATTGGGTTGCACGGCGTTTAGGCGTCAAAGTACTGGTTTATTCAATTGGTTTTGGTCCTAAAATTTTAAATTGGACCTCTAAAAAAACCAATATTCAATATCGCTTGTCGTTCCTGCCTTTAGGTGGTTATGTCAAAATGTTGGATGAGCGTGAGGGCGAGGTTAAATCTGAAGATTTAGTTTATGCATTTAACCGTCAGCCAGTATGGAAACGTATCGCGATTGTTGCTGCGGGGCCTTTAATTAATTTATTGTTTGCTGTGATCTTATTTTGGGTTTTATTTTTGCCAAAACAAGAGCAATTAAATACTCGCATTGGTAAGGTTTTGCCAGATACCTCTGCTGCAATTGCAGGCTTACAAGCTGGCGATAAAATTTTAAGCATTGATGGTAAGCCCACACCAACCTGGGAAATGCTCAATTTTGCTTTGGTGAGTCGTGCGGGTGAAACTGGTCAAATCCAAGTACAAGCCGAACATCAAGGGCAGTTGAAAAATTTTAGTTTAAATATCAGTCATTTTTTAAAAGATCAGAGCGTATCACCTTTAGATAGCTTAGGATTTTTGCCGTATCGACCACATTTACCACCCGTTGTTTCTCAGCTTAGGCAAGATGGTGCTGCCATCCGCCAAGGCATGAAAGCGGGCGATAAAATTGTTGCAATCAACAATGTTCAAACCCCCGATTGGTTCGATGTGGTTGAAATTGTGCAAAAATCACCAGAAAAATTACTCAAAATTGAAGTCGAAAGATCAGGACAACGTATCAATTTAGACGTGATGCCTCAAGGCAAACGTGACAACATGGGAAATGTCGTTGGCATGTTGGGTGTTCAAGCTGCAACAACGCAAATCGTTGTGCCTGAGAATTATAAACAAACGATTCAATATTCACCTGTACAAGCATTTCCAAAAGCTGTACAAAAAACTGGTGAAATTTCGAGTATGATTTTAAATTCTATGGTTAAAATGGTACGCGGTCTGATTGGCTTAGAGAATTTATCTGGACCCATCACCATTGCCAAAGTTGCAGGCCAAAGTGCTGAAATGGGATGGCAGACGTTCATTTCTTTTATGGCCTTAATGAGCGTGAGTTTAGGGATATTAAATCTTTTACCTATTCCTATGCTTGATGGTGGGCATTTAATTTATTATTTTATTGAAGCAATTAGAGGAAAACCTGTTTCGGAACAAATACAACTTATTGGGTTTAAAATCGGAATAGTATTGCTAGGCAGTATGATGGTACTAGCTTTATTTAATGATTTTATGCGGTTATAAAACAGGATTTAAACAATATTCAACTTAGTGGAAAGAATAGGCATGCGTCACTCACATATTTTTATGCCTTTAGCACTGATTAGTGCAATGGCTGCTGTACAACAAGTCTATGCGGCAGACGAATTTGTTGCTCAAGACATTAAATTTGAGGGACTGGTTCGTCTTACACCAGCCAATTTATATAGCATGTTGCCGATTAAAAGTGGTGACCGTGTCAATGATGCCGTTTTAAATAATGCCATTCATTCATTATATAATTCAGGCCTTTTTGATGATATTAAAGCATCTCAACAAAACAACACCTTAGTGTTTAACGTTGTAGAGCGCCCAGTCATTTCAAAAGTTGAATTTAAAGGCAACAAGCTTATTCCAAAAGAAGCACTGCAAGATGGCCTGAAAAAAATGGGCATTGCAGAAGGCGAAGTGCTAAAAAAATCAACTTTACAAAATATTGAAACCGAACTTGAACAACAATATGTTCAACAAGGTCGCTATAATGCAGATGTTTCTGTAACTACAACACCGCGCCCAAATAACCGTGTTGACCTAACCGTAAACTTTAAAGAAGGTTCGGCTGCAAAGGTTGTCGAAATTAACGTTATTGGTAACCACGTATTTAAAGATGATGAAATTAAACAAGCATTCTCTTTAAAAGAAAGTACTTGGTCATCCATTGTTACACGTAACGACCGTTATGCAAAAGAACGTATGTCTTCAAGTCTTGAAGCATTGCGTGCTTTATATCTAAACAATGGTTACATTAACTTTGCCATTAATTCTTCGAACTTAAATATCAGCGATGATAAACAAAAAATCTTCGTAGAAGTTTCGATTGACGAAGGTCAACAATTCAAAGTCGGTCAAACTAAATTCTTAGGTGATACTTTATTTAAGCCTGATGAATTGCAAACGCTACAAGTTTATAAAGATGGCGAAACCTATTCACAAGCAAAAATCGACACGGTAAAAAACTTACTGCTACGCAAGTACGGTAATGCTGGTTATTACTTTGCAGAAGTGAATGTCGTTCCACAAATTGATAACGACAATAAAGTGGTTAACGTTAATTATTATATTAACCCAGGCCAACAAGTTACCATTCGTCGTATCAACTTCTCTGGAAACACCAAAACAGAAGATCAAGTATTGCGTCGTGAAATGCGTCAAATGGAAGGCGCGTTGGCAAGCAATGAAAAAATTGATTTGTCTAAAGTGCGTTTAGAGCGTACAGGTTTCTTTAAAACAGTCGATATTAAACCGGTGCGTATCCCAAATGTACCCGACCAAGTCGATTTGGATGTGAATGTTGAAGAACAACATTCAGGTACAAGTACTTTGGCTATTGGTTACTCACAAAGTGGTGGTATTACTTACCAAGCTGGAATTAGCCAATCAAACTTCTTAGGTACAGGGAATAGCGTTGGTTTTGACTTTACCCGTTCATCATATTCAACCAACTATAATTTATCCGTGACCGATCCGTACTTCACTGTAGATGGTATTAGTGCCGGTTATAACGTTTATTATAGAAAGACTAAGCCATACGATAATTACCACGTTAGTGATTATTATTCAGAAGCGTATGGTGCAAATGCCAGCCTTTCGTACCCAATTGATGAAAATCAGAGTGTGAGTGGCTCGTTAGGTATTGAAAAAACTAAAATTACAACCGATGTTTATGGTTCAACCGCATTTAGAGATTATTTGCTCAATCATGATGGCAGCGCTACTGGAACTGGTATTTATGATAACGGGAATAATACCGGAACGAGTAATGGTGAATATCAAGGTGATTACTTAAATTATCTTATGAATTTAGGTTGGTCATTTAATACATTAAACCGCCCAATGCTACCAACGTCTGGTCAATTACATAATGTGAATTTAGAAGTTGCCTTACCAGGTAGCGATGCTGAATACCAAAAACTAACCTATAGCGGCCAAGTCTTCTTCCCAATTGGTAAAGGTTTTGGTTTACATGGTTATGGAAAACTCGGTTATGGGCATGACTTACCATTCTGGAAAAACTTCTATGCTGGTGGTTGGGGCTCGGTACGTGGTTATGAAGACAATACTTTAGGTCCTCGTTACCCAGGTGTTTTCTATGGTGCCGATACGACTCAAAAACTAACCGATCCAAGTAGTGATTCAACAGGTGGTAATGCATTAGTACAATTTGGTGCAGAACTGATTTTACCTGTTCCATCTAAAGGGGACTGGGCACGCCAAGTTCGACCAACGTTATTTGTTGAAGGCGGTCAAACCTTTGATACTGAATGTAAAAATGTTGGTGCATTCAATACTGCAAGTACCAGTTACACCGCGGCTCAAGCCAAACAATATTGCAAAGATAATTACGGGCTAGATGTGGGTAACTTACGCTATAGCGCCGGTGTTGGCTTAACTTGGATCACTATGATTGGTCCATTATCCATTAGTTATGCATTCCCATTGAACAAAAAAGAGGGTGATGACACTCAAGCGGTTCAATTCCAAATTGGTCGTACTTTCTAAGTACGACTTTTAACAATAAATTTAGGACTTTATGATGAAAAAATTATCGACGTTATTGATGACTTTAAGTTTAGCTGCAACTGCAGGTTTAACACATGCTGCGGGGTATGGCATTGTGGATATGCAGCGCGTTGTAGAAAATAGCGTATATTTAAAACAGCAAAATGCAACCTTACAACAATCTGTAAAACCATCTGCTGACCGTGTTGAGCAATTGAATAAAGAAATTCAAGCATTACAAGGCAAAGCAGGCTCTGCTAAACCTGCCGAAGTTGAGCAATTAAAAACTCAATACGACACAAAAGTGCGTGAAATTAACTCATTAGAGCAAAATATTCAGCAACGTGTTCAAGCAACTTCGCAAACCACAAGCCAAACATTTACTTCACGTGTACAGCAAGCTGCTGAACAATTGCGTAAAGATGGCGGTTTAGACTTGGTTTTGAATAAAAATGCTGCGCTTGCCTATGACGCTAAGAACGATTTAACTGATAAAATGATTCAAAAGGTTAATGCGATGAAGTAATTAATGAATCAACACAGTTATTCGTTACAACAATTAGCTCATCTTGTAAAAGGTGAGCTAATTGGCCAAGCCGAAATAAAATTTTCGGGCTTGGCGAGTTTAGAACATGCAACAATATCTCAGCTTTCTTTTGTGAATGGTGAGAAACATCTTGCTAATGCCATAGCATCCAATGCAGGCGCATTAATTATTTCACGCGATTTACAAGAAAAACTGAACCAGCATCAAAATTTTATTCTGGTTGATAATCCATATCTTGCTTTTGCTATTTTAACGCACGTGTTTGAAATAAAAAGAACTGCGCGTGGAATTGCAAGCACCGCCAAAATCCATCCTTCTGCAATCATTGCGGATGATACCTACATTGGTCATTATACGGTGATTGGGGAAAACTGTGTGGTTGGCGAAGGTTCTGTAATTGAATCGCACGTTAAAATTGATGATGGTGTTGAAATTGGTCATCATTGTTTTATCGACTCACATGTCACCATTACCGGCTTTTCTAAAATTGGTAATGCTGTTCGAATTCATGCCAATACGGTAATTGGTAGTGAAGGCTTTGGTTTTGCACCTTATGAAGGTAAATGGCATCGCATTGCGCAATTGGGCTCGGTAAACATTGGCAATGGCGTGCGAATTGGCAGTAATTGTAGTATCGATCGCGGTGCGCTTGACGACACAATTTTGGAAGATGGTGTCATTATTGATAACCTTGTGCAAATCGCACATAACGTAAAAATTGGCCAAAATACTGCAATTGCCGCAAAATCAGGCATTGCAGGTAGCACAACGATTGGCAAAAACTGTATACTAGCTGGCGCATGTGGTGTTGTCGGACACATAGAAATCACCGATAATGTGACTGTTACAGGAATGTCAATAGTCACAAAAAGTATTTTTAAAGCCGGAACCTATTCATCAGGAACTGGAATGTTTGAAAATTCACAGTGGAAAAAAACGGTTGTTCGTCTTAGACAATTAGCAGATGTGCCATTGACTCAGATTGCTAAACGATTAGATCATATACAAGCTCAGATTGAGTCCCTTGAATCAACTTTGAATACGCGTAAATGAATATGGTCATAGAGTCGAATACCCCAGCTTTTAATAAACCTGAATTACCTATGAGTATTCAGAAAATTCGTGAATATTTGCCACACCGTTATCCATTTTTATTGGTTGATCGTGTGACTGAAATCACTGAAAACAGCATTACTGGTTACAAGAATGTGTCGATTAATGAAGAATTTCTTCAAGGGCATTTTCCTGAATATCCAATTATGCCGGGCGTTTTAATTATTGAAGCACTAGCACAAGTTTCAGGTGTGTTGGGCTTTGTGATGAATAATGAAACACCTAAACCAGGGTCTTTGTTCCTGTTTGCAGGTGCAGAGAAAATTCGTTTTAAAAAGCAAGTTGTTGCAGGTGATCAATTGGTGCTTAAAGCTGAATTGATCATGCAAAAGCGTGGCATTTACAAATATAACTGTACTGCAAGCGTTGATGGTGTTGTTGCAACAACCGCTGAAATTATTATCTCTCACCAAAGAATATAGAGCAGTATGAGCAATAAAGAATATATCCATCCAACCGCTATTATTGATTCATCTGCTGTTATTGCATCAGATGTAGAAATTGGACCTTATTGTATTATTGGTCCTCAAGTCACAATCGATACAGGGACAAAACTTCATTCCCATGTTGTGATTGGCGGATATACTCGCATTGGTAAGCACAATGAAATTTTTCAATTTGCCAGTATTGGTGAAGTTTGCCAAGACTTAAAATACAATGGCGAAGAAACATGGTTAGAAATTGGTGATCATAACACCATTCGTGAGCATGCAACCTTTCACCGTGGTACTGTGCAAGACCAGAGCTTGACCCGTGTGGGTAACCATAATTTATTTATGGTTAATACACATATTGCACACGACTGCCAAATTGGTGATCATAATATTTTTGCCAATAATGTTGGAGTTGCAGGGCATGTTCGCCTTGCAGATCACGTTATTGTTGGTGGAAATTCAGGTATTCATCAATTCTGCCATGTTGGTTCGTATAGTATGATTGGCGCTGCATCTTTAATTGTGAAAGATGTTCCTGCATATGTTACCGCTTCAGGTAATCCTGCGCATGCATTTGGTTTGAACCTTGAAGGCATGCGTCGTCGTGGTTGGGAAAAGTCTGTGATTCAAGGCTTACGCGAAGCGTTTAAATTGATTTATAAAGAAAATTTAACTACAGCAGAAGCAATTGAACGTATTCGTGCTGAAATTTTGCCTAATGTTGCAGAAGTTCAGCTTTTAATTGATTCTATCGAGCAGTCTGAACGTGGGATTGTGCGTTAATTTTTCTTAAAAAGAAAAAGGCTAAACATTTGTTTAGCCTTTTTTATACACTAAAGAATGATTAGTGTCTAAGATGCAGACGTTTTAATTTACCACATTAAATCATCTGGAATCACATAAGCTGCGTATGGATCATCTTCATCTGTAGATTGTTGATTATCTTCCGATTTATTCCACAGAATAAAACCTTCCATTTTTTGATCAATCCGTGTAGCAAGCGCATGCGGTAAATAAGCATATTGCTCGTTTTCTTTGGCAATAACCAAGCTGCCGTTCACCAAGGCATTGTAAATTTGTTGGCTTAAATATACTTTTTTAATTTTACCTTCATCAATAAATTGATAAACGATATCACCATCCACAGATTTAATTTTGTGTTGACCAATCATTTGAATAATATTGGCTTTTAAAGTTTTTTCTTCTAAAACACGTTGTTTTTCGGCATTCAGTTGCTGATCTTTATTTAATTTTTCTAGCTGGCTTTGCTCAATACTTGCCTTTAAATCGGTTTGCTGATGATCATTTCCAGTGCGTTGCTCATGTTGTGCTTGCTTGGTGAGTTTTTTTGCTTTTTTATTATCCACTAAGCCAGCCTTCAATAACTGTGCTTGTAATGCATTTTTGACCATGAAAACTCCAAAATTAGTGATCTGTTGCT
The DNA here is from genome assembly GCF_035615615.1 of Acinetobacter sp. MD2(2019). Lineage (NCBI taxonomy): Bacteria > Pseudomonadati > Pseudomonadota > Gammaproteobacteria > Moraxellales > Moraxellaceae > Acinetobacter > Acinetobacter sp. MD2(2019). The sequence goes on from NZ_VTDU01000011.1 coordinate 93,842, forward strand.
TGATGATGAATATAGATGAGCCAGTAAATTAGGCTGATGATTAAACTCAGTGCAGCAGGAATAAGGAAAGTGTGTAGTTTAAGCTGTGGATATAGAATTGCAACTGTAATTCCACCACACAAAAAACCCGATAAAATGAGCACCAGTAACACCAAACGGCGTTTTTCAATGTCTAAACCACGCAACAAATAACCTAACGTTAAACCTAAATCGGTTAATAAACCAGTTAAATGTGTGGTTCGAATAATTGCGCCTTTATAATGGCTGACCATGGCATTTTGTACGCCCATCCCCACACAAGCCCAAAGTAGCGCATAACGTGGATAATAAGGAATAATCAGCCAGCATAAGAAAATACACAGTGCGGTTAAAACAAGCGGAATGCCGTATTGGCGTCCCAATTGAAAATGGCTACTTCCTAAGATGTAGCCACTATAGAGCGAACCCAAAACAAAGCTGAGAATCACACACGCACCATACAGCGCAGATTGGTATTGCCCATTGGCAATTGAAATACCCAACTGGCTGACATTGCCAGTCATATGTGAAACCGTTTGATGCCAAATGTTTAATAATCCCAGTGCATTAATCATCCCTGCATTGAATGCAAGGCTAAATGCACCGAATTGAATCCATTTGGGTAAGCGTTGAAAGGGCATGATAAATGTAACAGTTCCATAAAATCATTACAGATTGTTACTTATCTTTATACCCTTGATCGACTGCAATTACAAATAATACATCGGTAGATGAATTTAATGCTGTTTCAACTGAATCTTGCAGCACACTAATCACCATACCAATCGCAACGACTTTCATGGCAATTTCAGAGGGAATACCAAATAAGCCACACGCAACAGGCACTAGCAATAAAGAACCACCAGCAACACCTGATGCACCACATGCTGAAATGGTCGCCACAATACATAAGATAAGCATGGTGGTTAAATCAACATGAATACCTAAAGTATTTACTGTTGCAAGCGTTAACGTGGTAATGGTTACCGCGGCACCGCACATATTAATGGTCGAGCCTAAAGGAACAACCACATTGGTAGTCGATTCATCGACACCACAACGGCGGGCTAAATCTAAATTGACTGGAATATTTGCAGCTGAACTTCGCGTGAAAAATGCAGTTACACCGCTTTCTTTTAAGCATTTGAATACCAAAGGGTAGGGATTCTTTTTAATGACTATTGCCACCATGATTGGATTAATCACGAACGCAACAAAGAACATTGTGCCTAACAGTACCGCTAAAAGGTGAGTATAACTGGTCAGCGTTGCAAAACCTGCCGATGCAAAAGTCACTGTCACTAAACCAAAAATACCAATTGGTGCAAAGCCAATCACCAATTTAATCACACGTCCAATGGCTTCGGCAGTGTCATGCAAAAAAACTTTGGTGGTGGCAGAGCTGTGTCTAAAAGCGACACCTAAAATTAATGCCCACGCCAAAATACCAATAAAGTTCGCTTCAGCCAAAGCCACAACAGGGTTTGAGACAAAGCTTAAAACCAAATTTTTTAAAATGGCACTTAAACTACTTGGCGGTTGAACCGATTGATCCGCGGCCAAATGTAAAATAAGTGTGGTGGGAAAGAGCTTATCTGCAATGACCGCACTTAAGGCAGCAAGCAGCATACCAATGGTATACATAATGATAATGGGTTTAAAATTTTTCGCACCTTGACTGGTTTGAAAGTTTGCAATCGATGAAATCACCAATACAAACACCAAAATCGGAGCAACCGATTTTAACCCTTTAATAAATAGATCACCGAGTAAGCTAAAATAAGGAGCAATGTTTGGCGCAACAAGTGCCACAATAATGCCTAGAATAATTGCAATGACAATGCGAGAGACTAAACTAAGATGTTTAATAGCTGACAGCATAAAAAAGCCTTAAGCCCATGTAGGTACGGAATTCGATAGAAGCAGTATTCTATACAAAAAAAGGCCAAGCTTAAATTTTAGTTGCACAAAAATGATTCATAATTTGTTAAAAAAAGGCAATTATGCTCAAAATAGTGCGTTATTTAAATTAAATAACGGCGAAATTAAATTATTATCATTTTTGCGCACTGTTAGTATGCAATAGCAAAAAAAGCACAGCTTTACTAAAATTTCCGAATTTAGCTTCGGAAAATGAACTTTTTACCCAAAACGAGCAACAATATTTACATTAATTTTTCTTATGAAATTTATAAATATTGTTCAAAATTTGGATAAATCGACTGTCTTTAATTGAATAAAAAATTTGTTTACCTGAGCGTCTGGTCTGTACC